>CALITV010000001.1 GCA_938048925.1 uncultured bacterium
CGATGCAGGAAGAATTTCAGAAGAAGTACCTTGACTTTCAGGAACTCTACCAGTCAAGCCAGAAGATGCTGCAGGAGAAGGATTACACGGCGCAGACATCCTTCATCGAGAAGGTGAAAAAGATAGCGGCCGAAATCGCCAAGAAGAAAGGATACGACATCGTTCTTGCGAAGGACAATGTCCTGTTCATGCAAGATAAGTACGACATAACGGCAGAAGTGATCACGATCATCAATAAATAAATCTATCCCCGGCCGATTTCCCCGTTGACATCGTCTCCCGAAAAAGAGAAAATACCGTTGTGTGGCGTCTCGTCGTCTTATGCATAGTGCTGTGTCTCGTTGCACTCAACTGGGAACGCCTTGCTCCATATCTTCCTTCGTCGCTCCGCGATACGGAGCGGCCGGTGCGCAATTTCGAGGAAGCGAAGAAACTGCTTATGGAAAAGGTGTATTATGACCATCGGGAGACGTTCTACTGCGGTTGCTCCTTCGATGAACATAAACGGATAGACCTCGCCTCGTGCGGTTATGTGCCTCGAAAGGACCCGAAGCGAGCGAGTCGTCTCGAGTGGGAGCATGTCGTTCCGGCACATGCCTTTGGTCAGAGTTTCATTGAGTGGCGCGAAGGTCATCCCGACTGTGTGGACAAAAACGGTCGTCCGTTCAAAGGACGCCGGTGTGCACGGTTGGTGAACGACGAGTTCCGTCGCATGGAAGCAGATCTGTACAACCTCTACCCGGCTATCGGCGAGGTGAACGCCGACCGTTCGAACTACTCGATGGCGGAGATTCCGGGCGAGAAGCGCGAGTACGGCGATTGCGATGTCGAGATAGAGAACGGCAAGATAGAACCGCGTGAGGCGATACGCGGCATTGTCGCCCGCACATACCTCTATATGGACGAAACCTATCCGGGGCATGGCGTCATTTCGCACAAGAACCGCAAACTCTTCGAGGCGTGGAACGAACTTTATCCGGTTACCGAGTGGGAGTGCGAGCGGATGAGGCGCATCGAGGCGGTGCAGAAAACCGAGAACCGTATCCTCAAGGAAGCCTGTACGAAGGCGGCGCGGTGAAGCCGATCCGGCCTATTTCTTTTCCTCCGGTTCGCCGAGCGATCCCCAGCGGCGGAGGTGTTCGCGGTAGCCGGGACGGTAGTGTTCGAGTATCTCGCGGAGATAGGTCATCTGCCGTTCGATCGCCTCTTCGTAGAGGTCGGCATCTATGCCCCACCGATCGCGGAAGTGGGCGCGCATGAAGCGGTTGACGCCGCCCAGTTCGGTCGCGAAGCGCCGTTTGGTGGTCTCGTAGAACGAGAGGGTGTTGAGATAGAGATCTATCTCCTGCTCGAAACCCGGCACTTTCCCCTCTTTGAACTCCCGGTAGAGAAACGAGAGTTTTTCGAGATAAGAGCGGTCGGCCATCTGGCCGAGAAGGTCGGCGGTGCCGAGCATCATGCCGAGCGTCCGCACTTCGAACGAGCGAAAGCGGATATCGGCGATACGAACGGTGAGACCGGTGCATGCGAGCATGTCGCGGCAATCGCGGATATCGTCGCCGGGAAGTCCTTCCTTTCGGAAATAGGCTTCGAGGAAATCGGCGCTCCGTTCGATGTGGGTCTTTGTGTATTTGGCGCCGGTTCCATCGTCGTTTGTTTGTTGAATGTATCCAACATCGTGAAAGAGCGTGCCCGCGATACCGAGTTCGACCTCGCGCGGGGACATCTGATGCCCCGAACAGAAAGCGCCATGGATCAGGCGAGCCATAGCGATCGTTGCGTCGGTTGTGTGCTGGAAGTTGTGGTAGGTGGTGTTGCAGGCGCGGTAGCCGGGGTAGTTGCCGGCGAAGAGGTCTATGACATCGGCGAACACCTTTCGGATGAAAGAAAGGTCGAACGAGGGATGTATGCGGAGGATGAGACGCTCCACCTCGGTTCGGACCGCGTGCGGATCCTCCATCGAAAGAAGTTGAGAAAGTTGGGGGGTGTTCTGTGCGGCGAGGTGGTTTGGCACGCGGCGGCTCCTAGGGGCGGATCGCCACGGCGATATCGGGATGGTCCTTGGTGAAGCCGAGGATCGCCTGCCCCGCCGTCTGTTCGATACCGACGGTCGGGATGACTCCGTCGGCATTCATGCCCATCGGCCCCGGCGCGTTATTGTAAATGATGAGAGCGATAGCGCCGGCTTTGGCAGCGTTATTTATCTTCTGAGAGAAGGTGCAGTTGCCGCGCTGCACAATGACGATGAATCCGGTGGCATCGGTTTTGAAGGGGTCGCACCCATCGCCGTTTTCCGTTTCGATGAGACCGATCGCCAGTAGCGGTGCGGCGATGTCGCCCATTATCGGCGGGGTGCCGGTGCCGCTCGAACCCGGTTGCGGAACGACTGCTGGGATGGAAAGAAGGTGTGCCGGTATCGGTTGCGGTTTGATGACATCAACGCGCAAACCGCTTGACCCGGTAAATATACAGCAGGTGCCGGCGGTGCACGGGGAGTTTATCGGGGTATAGGCGGGGGGACAGACAGCGTCATCCACACAGATACCACCATCGGCATTACACTGATCCAGAGGGATAGTTTCTTCGTCGGGAATCGGCGTTGTATCGTCGGACGGCTCTTCCTCGGAATATTCGTCGGAAATCTCTTCGTCGCTCGTGGTTATTTCATCGCTGTCTGAGGGGGGAACCTCGTCAGGGGTGCTACCGTCGGTGTCGGAGATCGTCGTCTCATCGTTCGTTTCGCTGGTGTCGGTCCCGCCGCCGGTATCGTTTCCGCCGCCAGTATCGGCATCGGTCCCGACCGCACTATTGTCGTTTGTCGGGCGTTTCACCGTATTCTCGCAGGCAGCGACGCCGAGCAGTGCAAGAGCGAGAAGCACAACGAACATCGTTCTCATTGTGTAACCTCCTTCGTTTTTTGTTCCGGTATTTCGACTTTATCGGTGTCACCGATACTTGTCAAGGACTTCTTCGTTATTCACGGTGGTCGTATCTTTCCGGCATGAAGAAACTCTTGCCGCTCAGGAGGCTTTCTTCGAGTGCGACGGCGCGGCCGATCGTCTCCATTTGGAACGACTCGGCGATATCGAAAGGGGGAAGCCAGAGCCGTTCATAGGTAAACGAGAGGGGATCAACCGGTTTTCCTTCCCGATAGACGCCAAAATGGAGATGGGATCCGGTCGAGCGGCCGGTGTTGCCGACGGCGCCGATGATGTCTCCCATCCGTACCGAAGACCCGCGTGCGACATACACTGCCTG
>CALITV010000002.1 GCA_938048925.1 uncultured bacterium
GAGCAATGTTTTTGTTCGGATGCGCCAATTCCGGGACCGCGCGACGGCGGCCGTGCATCGTTTCTACCCAACCGGTTTCTCGTGCACGAACGACGGTCTCGTCAATGAACCGCTTCACCCCGGTGTAGAAGCGGAAATACTGATCAATATACCCCTTGGCGAACTTCATTTCGACGCCGGTGTCCTGCGCGAGTTTGAATGCCTGCATTCCATAGACGATACCGAAGTTGACCGCCTTGGCGTGCCGCCGCATCGTCTCGTCCACGAATTCGGGAAACACCCCAAAGATCACCGAGGCGGTCCGACGGTGGATATCTTCCCCCCGCTGGAAGGCCCCACGGAGTTCCTCGTCCCCCGAAAGGGCTGCGAGAACTCGTAGTTCTACCTGATTGTAATCGAGCGAAATGAGCCGGTAGCCCGGCGCCGCCGGGAAAAGCGACCGGATGCGTTTCCCTTCATCGGTGCGCACCGGGATGTTCTGGAGATTCGGGTCTCGGCTCGCAAGCCTCCCCGTTGCGGCATGCGTCAGAATGAAGTTCGACCGTAGCCTCCCATCTGGAGAGACCTTCTGGGCAATGGGATCAAGGTAGGTGGAGAGCAGTTTCTGGTAGGTGCGGTGTTCCAAGATCAGTGCCGGAAGGGGATGCAAGGGCTTGAGTTCTTCGAGCACCTCGCTGTCGGTCGAAGGACCGCTTTTCGTTTTGCGCACCACCGGTAACCCCAGTTTTCCGAAAAGCACCTGCGCCAACTGTTTCGGCGAGTTCAGGTTGACTGCCTCACCGGCCCAAACATGCGCCTCTTGCTCGATCGTCGCGAGTTTTTCTGCATATTCGCGGCGCAATTGATCAAGGCGTTTCTGGTCAACGGCAATGCCGAAGCGCTCCATCTCGCGCACCACGGCGAGGTGCGGCATTTCGATGTCGGAGAGCAGAACACGGCGCCGGTAGTCGCCCTCTATTGCCGGCATAATCTTCTCGCGGAAAGCCGACAGCGTCTTCGCCAGCGTTTCGGGCGTGAGATCCGACGGAACGGTCACGCCGAGATAACCGGCGACCTCGTTCATTTCGTAGCCGTGCCGCCCGCTGTCGAGAATAAAGTAAGCAATTTGGAGATCGGTGAACCGTCCGTCGTCGCCGACCTCGGGAGGAAGCGTCTCTTTCAGGTTGAAGCCGTACCAATGGGTCTCCGGCGTTATCTCGCGGGCATCCAGCGCCTGAAGCGCTCCGTCGCGGGATGCATAAAGACGCCCTTCGTGACGAAACAAAATCGCATCCTTCTCGGCGGAAACCGGTTGGACCACCGGCGCGGAGACGGTCGGTTGCGCCGGGGCGGGGCTAGGGGAGGAGATATCGTCTTTCTGTTCGAACATTCCCGGGGCGAGATAGCGCTCGAATGAACGAAACCCAAGGCGTTCGATGAAGGCGCGGAACTTTTCCCGGTCGGGACCGTGCCACTCCTGAGGGGGAAGCGGTGGAAGTGGCAAATCGGCGATGAGGGTGACGAGGTCGCGCGAGAGCAACAGCTGTTCCCGATGGGTCAACATCCTTTCGCGCAGTTTTGGCGGCAGCGCCTCGGGCCGCGCATACATATCCTCTATGTCGCGGAACTCGGAAAGGAGTTTCGCCGCCGTCTTCGGACCGATCCCCGGCACGCCGGGAACATTATCGGAAGTATCGCCGGTAAGGGCGAGGAAATCGCGCACCTTCTCCGGAGGGACACCAAACTTTTCTGCCACCGCTGCCGCATCTATAAGCCGATCCTTCACCCCATCGTAGAGAAAGGTGCGGCTGTCCACGAGTTGGGCGAGATCTTTGTCGGAACTGATGACGATGACCTCCTCGTCCGGATATGCGGCGCGGATTGCGGCAACGATGTCATCTGCCTCGTAGCCGCGAACAGCGATCGCGGTGAGGCCCAGCGCTTCGAGCATCGCCGGAATATGGACGAATTGGCGCCGGAGGTCTTCTTCTATCTCTCTACGATTCGCCTTGTAAGCGGGATAGCGGTCGCGGCGCACCGTATCGCGGCCGCTGTCGAGCGCCGCCACGGCGCGAAAGCGTTCGAACCGCTGGGCCACCCGTAAGAACATCTTGGTGCAGCCGTATATCGCGTTGATCGGCGAGCCGTCGGGTGTTGTCATGGACGGCAAGGCATGGTAGGCACGGAAGAGATAGGCCGAAACATCGAGGATGACGATGCGCCCCATGTCCTTTTCTACCGGAGGTTGATAAGCCACAGACCGGCGATGATAAGCCCGATACCGGCCCACTGCCAAAGCGAGAGCCGCTCGCCGAAGAAGGCGAGCGACCAAAAGGTCACAATGAGGATACCCGTCGAGGTCATCGCCGGATAGGCAAGGCTGAGGCTCATGCGCTCGAGCGTCTTCGAGTAGAAAACGAGGGCTATGCCGAAAAAGAGTATACCGAGCATAAGACGATAGTTGGTGAGATACGATGAAACAAGGCCGCCAAGACCACCATCGGTGACGACAGGACGCATCTTGACGCCGTACTTCATCATAATGTTCGCAAAGGCGTTGAACAGAATGGCGAGTATAAGCGTAAGGAGCGGCATCTTCATCGTTCGATCTCTCTCCGTATCGCCGCCCAGTCTTCGGGTGAGATCTTTGCTCCCACCCGGCAGATAACATGGGATGCGAGGATCGTTCCAATCTCGGCGCACCGGGAAAGCGGCATATCCCGAAGGACACCGTAAAGAAACCCCGCAGCATAGAGATCACCGGCCCCTGTGGTATCGCGGCACGGCGTCGGACGGGCGCCGACAGTCACCTGTTCCTTCCCGCGACAGGCGACAGACCCTTCTTTCCCGCGTTTCACCACGACGGTGGCGCACCATTGCGCCATTTCCTCGAGCGTCTGCTCCGAAACCTCGCCACCGCCGAAAGCCTCCGCTTCCTCTTCATTGGCAAAGAGGATGTCTATCTGACGGGACGAAACGATCTCCCGCAAGAAGGTACGGTTCTCCGTCACCACATTGTGGCTTGCGAGATCGAGCGAGACTTGCGCACCGCATTCCCGTGCCAGAAAGATCGCCCTCCGCAGGAGCGCATGATCCTGCACGAGATATCCCTCGATATGGACGATGCGAGCCCCGACAAACAGCGAAGGTGTCAGTTCATCGGGCGACAAATGCACCGCCGCCCCGAGGTAAGTGACGAAGGTGCGTTCGCCGTCGGGGGAAATCAGGGCAACCGCGCGCCCCGTTGGGGCACTATCGAACAAAAGCCGCGCTTCGACACCTCCACGCGACAGATCCTCTCGAAAAAGCACCCCCGCCTCATCGTCCCCTATTTTGCCCACATAACCGCAGGAAATTCCCAGTCCCGCCAACCCGTGGACAGTGTTAGCAGCGGAACCACCGGAAACACGCGTCTGCGGAAAGACGGTAGCATCGGAAAGGAGATCCTCCATCTGCCGCTCGTCCACAAGATTCATCGTCCCACGCACGAGCCCGTGAGCGACAAGAAACTGGTCGTCCGGAAGAGTGACCAGAATATCTACCAGCGCGTTACCGACGCCGACGGCGACGGAAGACATCGCGGCGACGCCGCTACTTGATAATGGTGAGACGCCCCATCTCGGGTTGGGGAAACTTCTTGTGTT
>CALITV010000003.1 GCA_938048925.1 uncultured bacterium
ACCTCGAGGCCAACGACGGCGCCGGCAACACCTTCAAGGCGACCGCCAAACCGGTGCTCCTCGGGACGGCGGGGGTCGGCGCGACGACGATGATCTTCTCGCTCATCCTCGTTATCAAGAACACGCTCGGCATAGACCCACAAATTATTCTCTCCGAACTCAACCCCTACACCATCCTCGGCTTCATCTGTGGCGGCGCGGTTATCTACTGGTTCACCGGCGCCTCGGTACAGGCGGTGGTCGCGGGCGCCTACAAAGCGGTCGAATACATCAAAAAGAACATCAACCTCGACCCGAACGCCGATCTGAAGGCATCGACGGAAAAGTCGAAGGAAGTCGTCAAGATCTGCACCCAGTATGCACAGGCCGGCATGTTCAACATCTTCATCGCGATATTCTCGTTCGCGCTGGGCTTTGCCTTTCTTTCCTCCCCGATCACCGGCAACGAAGCGGTTTCCTTCTTTATCTCCTATCTCATTTCGATAGCGCTCTTCGGTCTCTTCCAAGCGGTCTTCATGGCTAACGCGGGCGGTTGTTGGGACAATGCCAAGAAGGTGGTCGAAGTGGACCTTAAAGAAAAAGGTTCCGATCTCCACGCGGCGTGCGTCGTCGGCGACACCGTCGGCGATCCCTTCAAGGACACCTCGTCGGTCGCGATGAACCCCATTATCAAGTTTACCACGCTGTTCGGTCTTCTCGCGATGGAGATAGCGATCGCTCCCGATTTTCGGGGCGTAGCACCCTATGTCGGGGTGATCTTCTTCGTCGTGGCGCTCATCTTCGTGTGGCGTTCGTTCTACAAGATGCGGATCAAGTAGTTCGCTACTCGACCACGCACAAAAGACCTTTCAGATATTCGGTTTCGGGAATCGAAACGCGCACCGGGTGGTCCTCTGCCTGATGAAGGTGATGGAGGATCCGGACTTCGCGTCCCGCATCCTTCGCCGCAAAGGCAATCGCCTTGCGGAAGTGCTCCATGGTGACCGCGCCGGAACAGGAAAAGGTGACGAGCAAGCCGCCGGAAGCGATCAGTTTCATCGCGTTGAGGTTCAGATCCTTATAGCCCTTGAGCCCCTTTTCGAGGTCTTGAGAGTGTGCAACGAACTTCGGCGGATCGAGAATGACGAGATCGTAGCACTCCCCTTTCTTCTGCAGGTCGCGCACCACCGTGAAAGCGTCGTCACGGATGAGGCGGCACTTCGTTTCGGGAATGTTGTTGAGCCGCAGATGCCGTTTCGCACCCTCGATGGCATCCTCCGATATATCACAGAGCGTCACATCGGCGGCGCCGGCCTCCAACACATACACCGAGAAGGCACCGGTATAGCAACAGAGATCGAGCACCTTCTTTCCGGCGGCGTACCGCGCCGCGACGAGCCGATTTTGCCGCTGGTCGGTGTAAAAGCCGGTCTTCTGCCCCGCGGGCGAAACCTGGAAGAGATGCCCGTTCTCGTGAATGAGCACCCGTTCGGGCGGCTCTTTTCCCACAAGAGTGCCATAATGGAGCGGAAGCCCTTCCATTTTGCGGCCGTCGCCATCGCTCTTTTCATAGACACCTTTGAGCACACATTCTTCCATGAGTATCTTTGCGACCTCGCCTTTCACGATGTCGAAACCGGCCGAAAGCGACTGGAACACCGCATAGTCGCCGAAGCGATCCACCACGAGACCCGGCAAAAAGTCGGCCTCGCTGTAGATGAGACGACAGGCGTCGGTCACCCTCTCGGCCAGTATCGGGGCGCGCAGCGCGACGGCGCGGCGTATCTTCTCTCGGTACCATTCCTCGTCGATCTTCGCCTTCTCGTCCCACTCGAGAAGCCGCACCTGAATCTTGGAATCTCTGTTGAAATGGCCGTAGGCAATGAACCGGCCATCGGCGTCGTGGAGCGCGATGACCTCGCCGCTCTTCGGCGCCCCTTCGATATCCTTGACCGCGCCAGAAAAGACCCACGGGTGATGGTTGCGCGGTAGTTTGTCTTTGTCAGGACGAAGAATGATGCGTTTCATGAAAGAGTACCTCGAGAAAGAAAATTGGTGGAGACGGCGGGAATCGAACCCGCGTCCGAAAAGGGAACGGCGCCGACATCCTACAGTGCGTAGCCGGTTGATTTGTTCTCGGCCTCTGCGCTCCCCCTACCGGCATGGATCGCATCGGCCCAGTCACTTTAGTGTCAGCCGCAACCCAGTGACCGAGTTGCGGCACTATCCCGCTGTTGTGCGCCCTGATGTCACCGCGGGAGCGCTCCATCAGGACGGCGGCTTATGCCGCGAGTGCGAATTCGTTGTTCGCAGTTCTTTTGTTGCCGCTTTTTACGAGGCCAGCGGCGCCTCGGCATGCAGTCTGCGTCGTTCCGTCTTCCCGTCGAAGCCCTTCGTCCCCACTTGTCAAAAAACGAAAGAACCAAGATGGAGTATATGGTGGGACCGGCGATTGTCAACCGGTAGCGTCGTTTTTCTTCCGAAACATCCGCCGCGGACGCATCTGGCAAATACAACCACCGACCAGTTCGGCGTCGCGATCTATCTCGAGTGGCATACCGCTCCGCTCCCAGTCTATCAAGCCTCCGTTGAGGACCGCGACCTCATAACCGTGGGCAAGGAGCAGGAGCGCCTTATCTTTGCTCAACTGACCGACGCAATCGGCGACGATGAGCGGTTTATCCTTCGGAAGCGCAAGAAACTCCTCGTCGGGACGCTGGTGAGCGATACGCACGACCTCGGGGACTTTGAAGATCCGCCCGTTCGTTTCGAACTCGTCGCGTATGTCGAGAAGCGCCGCCTTTCGTTCAGAAAGGAGCGCGAGCGCCTCGTGCGGGAAGAGGAATCGAATGCCGCCGATGAGAATCCCATATCCGACGAAACAGTCGTTCATTACCGCCTCCTCATAAAAACACCAACCATTCTGGCTTGAAGATGAGCAGAATCCCCAGCACGAGCATGAGCGACCCGCTCACCAGTTTGAGCACTCGTGCATGTCGCTCTTCGAGACGGAACTTTCGCATCGAGAGCATGAAGAGCGCCACGATAAGCGCGAGTGGTATCACATAGTACACATTGTAGAGCGCCATATAGCCGTACTTCGCCGCGGTTCCAATCCGCTGGATGGAGAGAACGCGGGTGTAGATGGCCGGCAGACCAATGGTGCATCCGAGTTCTATGAGATTGACGAAGAAGGCGAGCACAACGGTACCGACAAAAGCGAGGATCATGCTGCGCGATCCCATGATGCGCCGCATCTTGTCATAGAGTTTTCCTTTGGCATCCTCGGGGATCATGAGGCTCACCCCCTTTTTGAAAAAGAAGAAATCCTTCACATTTATGAGCCCCATAATAATCGCCACGATACCGAGGAGCACCGTCACGATCGTCGTGATGCCCATGAACATGAAGATGTTGAGCCATGCCGTCATGAAGAGGAAGTACACGACCGCCGACGCAACGACAAAGACACACCCGATCATGAATAGCGTCGCCCGGCTCTTCGTATTCACCAAAAGCGTGAGAAGAAACATGAGCACCCACATCGCGCAGGGATTTATGCCGTCGAGAATCCCGATAAGGAAGGTGAAAGAGGGAAGCGAGATGACCTGCGCATCAAGCGTGCCGATGAAGGGAATGGTGATCGTTGTCACTGCATCGCGATTGCGGCTGCTACCAGACAGATGGCTGCGAATCATCTCTTCGACCTCGGTATCCTGCGCCCCCGGTTCGAACCCGACGACATACTGGTCCCCAAGCACAAAGGTGGGCGTCGCCGCCCCCTCGATGCCGAGCACCTCCGCTTTACGGCGGAAAAGTTTCATGTTCTCTTCGTTGCGCACGATCTCGAGCCACTTGAACTGTATTTGCGGGTAACGCCGCTCCCATTCGAGCATGAAGGGACGCGCCTTGCGGCAGTGCGGACACTTGTACGAGTAGAAAAAATAGAAGGTGTTGTCTCCAGCGGTTTCACGGTATGAGGTAATGAGCGCCGTCACTCTTTCACGAAAGGCCGGATCGTCTCCCTCCCACCCGACGATATGGCGTCCGCCAAGGACAAAGAGCGGCACGAGCGGACGCTCGATCTCGAATTCCTCGAGCGCCTCGCGAAACAATGCGCCATTGTCGGGAGAGACGGTGACATCAACTTCTTCGAAGGCGATATCTCGATGTGCCCGGGCCAAATTTCGCGCGAATGCGAGCGCCTCGAGCGAACGGACGCTCTGGGGCGAGTAGAAACAGTAGAACACCCGGTCATCGAGTCCGGCCGACAGCGAAAAAGGAAGAGACACGATCGCGAGGAACAACCACAGAACGACCCGCACGCTCACCGCTCCTTACAACAACGAAATCCCGCATAGAGGTCGTTCCACCCCGCCGAGAAGGAGCATTTCAGGCGGTCGGCGGCAGAGGCACAGTTGAATGCGCCGCCTTTGATGAGATAGCCGCCCGCCCCATTGTCCACGATCTCCCACACATTGCCGTTGACATCGTAAAGACCGTCCCCCGCAGTGCACTTCGGGAACGAACCGGTCGGCATCACCTTAAAACAGTTGTAGGTGTATCCGCAGTTAGCCTCGGTGCTACATGTTTGAATGTTGAACGCCTCGCAGTAATCGTCACAAAAGGTATCGACGCAGTTACAGACCTCGCGGTCGAAGATGTCCCCGAAGTGATAGACATGCTTCTCCGATCCTTCGCACGCCGCCATCCACTCCTGCACGGTACAGAGATGTTTTCCCGCCGCTGCGCAGGCCGCCGCGAACTTTTCGAGTGTTGCGAGTGTCATCGGATGCACCATCCACGGGAGCACCCCGGCCCGCGAATAGGCCTTCGTCTCATCGGTACCGGCATTTTCCGCCGTCGCATCGCCGCGCGACGCCTCATATCTATCAACACACACGCTCCCGATCGGAGCCATGTCTTCAGGACACGGCTCAAGCGTCATGTCGTCATCAGAAATCGCCGAATCGAGCGGCGTCGTTTTCGCCTCCGGATCACAGGCAACAAACACCCACGCCAACGCCCACCAAAACAAAAAATACCGTCTGTCGTACCGCATCATCCCCCCCTTACCGAGCGCTTGGCTCTGCCGGGAACCAGTGACGGGTGCGCAGACAAATCTTCGAGACCGACAACATCACCGGGACCTCGATGAGAACGCCGACCACCGTCGCAAGCGCCGCCCCCGATCCGGGACCATAGAGCGCAATCGCCGTCGCGACCGCCAGTTCGAAGAAATTGCTCGCGCCGATGAGGGCGCCGGGCGCCGCGATGGCATAGGGAACTTTGAATATCCGCATGAGACCGTACGCTAGCGACGAATTGAAATAGACCTGAATGAGTATCGGGACAGCAATGAGAAGGACATGGAGCGGCCGCGAGAGCATATTGTCGGATTGGAAGGCGAAGATGAAGATGAGCGTGACGAGCAAGGCAACGACGGTCACCGGCTGGAAAAAGGGAAGAAAACGCCCATCGAACCATTCGCGTCCTTTGCTCTTGATGAGCAGCGTACGGCTGACCGCCCCGAAGAAGAGCGGTATCACCACAAAGAGGATGACCGCATACAGGAGAACCTCGAACGGTACCTCGAGATTGGAGGCTCCCGTTACCAAGAATTTCACCACCGGAGCAAACGCGAAGAGCATAATGAGATCGTTCACCGCGACCTGCACGAGCGTGTAGGCCGGGTCACCGTCGGAGAGGTATGACCAGACGAATACCATCGCGGTGCAGGGCGCCGCCGCCAGAATGATGACGCCGGCGGTGTACTGATCGGCGAGTTCGGGAGTGAGCACCCCCGAAAAGACATGGCGGAAGAAGAGCCACCCGAAAAAGGCCATCGAGAAAGGCTTCACCAGCCAGTTAACGAAAAGCGTCACAGCGAGCCCCTTCGGTTTCTTCCGGACATCGAGAATGCTCGTGAAATCTATCTTGAGCATCATCGGATAGATCATGAGCCAAATGAGGACGACGATGGGGATGTTCATTTGACTCTTTTCGCCGAATTCGAGTCCACGAAACCACGCCACCAGTTCCGGCGCCAGTTTTCCAACAAATACGCCGATCGCCATACACACGGCCACCCATACGGTGAGGTACCGTTCGAAAAAATTCATTCGTTTTACCGCGTGGTTGCTCATGACATGCCCTCCTGCTCGATGAACTCTCGTATCTTCCGTTTTATCGCATCACGAATCGGTATCACCGCCGCCAATTTCTCCTCGAACGATCCGGTCAACGCCGACGGATCGGGGAAACCAAAATGAAGCCGTTTACCCGTTCCGGGGACGAAGGGGCAACGCTCGGCCGCCGTCTCGTCACATACAGTGATAAGGTAATCGAACTTTTCGCGGCGGTCAATAAACTCCTGCACCGGTTTTACCCGATTCTGCGAAATATCTATGCCATCCAGCCGCATTGCCTCGACGACGACTGGATTGAGTTCTCCCGGTTCGATACCGGCGCTACGGGCCTCGAAACGGCCACCGCCAAGTACATTGAGATAGGCCTCGGCCATCTGCGAGCGGGCCGAGTTGTGAACGCAAACGAACAGTACTTTTAGGAGCGCCATGATCCCTCCGATGTTTTGTTGTTTTCCTTTTCCATCGTCTCTTTCAGTTCAAGTACCGCTCGCGTCGCCATGGTAAGCACGGGGCACCATACCGGCGGGATGCGCACATCTTTTTCACCCTCCGCCAGCCTTCGAAATCCGGGACGAAGTTTTCTCAAATTCACTGCGCTGGCACCGAACATGATCATCATGCCGCACATGACCGCTATGCACGAAATAATGAATATCGTCAACAGGGCGGCTGATTCATTGATAAACACATGAATGAGCCACGAGATGGCGAGCGACGATATCAGCCAAAGAAAAAGGACCACCAGATAGGCGGGAAGATTTTTCGTTGAAAAAAGAGGATAGCGATCCTTCAATTCATACTTCATTTTCCGCCCCTTCCCGTTGCCGGGGATTTGTTGTTTGCCATAAGGCTCTCAATCGTGTAGCATCGTCCATCTCGTCCATCAACCACGACGATATGACCACGACACCATTGCTGATCGCTTTAACCTCGTCGATATATTTCCACTCGGTGTATCCGCGAGCCATCAACACGGGATCACGGGCCCCCGATAAAGCGAAACTTTGATTGATCACCCACCCGAAGGGATCTATCCCGGCGCGCCAGAGGTCTGCCTGCAGGCGCTTTGCCTCATGAACCGGCGTCGCCTCAGGTAAGGTCACGATCAGTATCTTGGTAAATTCAGGGTCGCGCAATCGGGGTAACAGGTTCACGACATCATCGTCGAACCCGCTCGTGTTTTTCAGAACCTCTCGATGGTATGATTCGGTCGCGTCGAGCAGAAGAAGGGTGTGGCCCGTCGGCGCGGTATCGAGGAGGATATGATCGTATGCGGTCGCCGCCTCGGAACCACCGATTATTTGCGAAAATTCGTTGAAAGCGGCGATCTCGACGGTACAGGCGCCCGAAAGTTGCTCTTCGACCGAACGGACCGCTTCATCCGGCAAAACGCCGCGGAATGGTCCGACTATCCGTTCGCGGTAAGCGGCGGCGGCCTCCACCGGATCTATATTCATGGCCCACAACCCCGGCACGGCATCTATGGCAACGGGGGCGTTATGCAACTCGGTCTCAAGCACCTC
>CALITV010000004.1 GCA_938048925.1 uncultured bacterium
GGTGTCTACATAGATATCGAAGGTCTGTTTCGCGCTCTCGTTGCCTACTTCGTCGCGCAGCCATGCCGTCACCGTATGCTTGGTCGCAAAAAGGTTGCTCTTGTCGGTCTCCGCTAAATCGCCGAGATGTTCGCTGCTCTCCCACGAGGAGCCGGTCGTCTGGTGGCTCACCGCTTCGTTTACTCCGCCGCGGCTCACTACATACCGGTAGGTTATCGTGCTCCCCGGTCGGTCGCTCACATTGCTGAACGCTATCTTGAAGTCCTTCACATTCACCCACTTGCTCGCCGTCGGGATCGTCCGCGGGATATCTTCGAGCGTCTCCATCCGGATGAGTCCGCTCGGGGCCGTCGTGTCCCGCGTCCGCGTAAAACTCTGCGAGCCGCGGTTGCCTGCTCGGTCTTCCGCCGTGAAGGTTATGCTGTAGATCCCGTCTTCGCTTATCCCGCTCACCGTTATCGTGCCGGAGGGAAGTGCCGGAACATGTTCGTAAGTCGCCGAAACTCCCCCCTCCTTCGTGATTGTGTAGTACTCCTTCCAAAGATACTCATCGCTCGCTGTGAAATCGAAGATAATCTCCCCCTTAATCACTTCAGCACTCGGCGGGGTCACTGTCACGATGGGCGCCTTGGTGTCTTTGATGGCACGGATGACTCGCTGCCCACGGTTGTTCTGGTCGTCGGTCGCTTTCACGGTGATCTGATGTTCGCCGTCGCTCCCGCCGATCACTAGACCGTCACCACGATACCAGCTTCCCTCTTGCACGAGGTCGTTCTTCTCGGCAAGAACCGTTGTCCCGTCAAGGAGAATCTCGAGACTCTCGAGGTGTGCCGTTTCCCCGAGGCTCACCTCGAACCGCAGATCGAGTCCGTCCCGAATAAACGGTATGCTGTAGGGCTCGTGATACCCGTAAAATGTGCTTTCTTCGGGTCGTTTGAACAGAAGTTCCTCTATCTCCGGCGGTTGCGCGACCACCGCTATCGGCGCTTTGTCGGCGGGGAAGAGTTCCGAGGTGTCCATCGCACTGTGGTAGATCATCCCTTGAAAGTCCTGATACGCATAGGTCGTCTTCTCTTCGATGTACCGTTTCATCGCCACCGCGTAATGGTACCGGTAAAGATACGAGTCAACCGTAAAGCCCTTTATCTTGAGCGCTTCTTCGTTCCGATCGGAGCCGTCGAACAGCGCGTTCTCCTCCACGAGATCGGCCGCCAGTGCTTCGAGTACATCGTCTATGAGCACCGCTCCGCTCGAAAGCCCTTTCGCAGCCGCAATGTCTGCCGCCAGTTGTTCGAATGCGCCGTTCGCTACCCAGTGCCGCGTCGCCAACTCCCCCGGTTCACCCGCCACCGGACGACCGTAGGGCTGTATCTCGCCATAGTGCTCTTCCAAAAGCGACAGCGCATCGTCTATCGCTTCTTCTTCGCTGCGGCCACCTTTCTCGCGGAGACCTTGATAGATGATCTCCCGCATCGTCGTCAGCGGCGTCACATACGCCTTCGTCGTCTTCCCCCCCTCCACCACAAAGCGGCTCCTCAGCACCGTCGCCAGTTCGAGCACCTTCGGGGCCCCCTGCGCATCCCTAAATACCGCCGACTCGTAGGTCCCTCCGCTTACCTTCACCGTGTACTCCCCCGGTGGCAGGTCGCCCGTCACCGCACCGTTCTCTTCTTTCAAGGTCGCCACTTTCTTCGCCGAACGATCGTATATCTCGGCAGATTCGATTCCCGAAACTTTTCCGGTGACATAGGCGAGGATCGTCACCTGATTGTGGTTTGCGAGCGTTATTTTGACGCTCTTCGTAACCTGTTCGATACCGTTCGATCCGCTGCAGGTAATGGTGTAAGCGCCATCGGCGAGTTCGGCAGACACGGTATCGAGCGTCGCCTCGAAGATTTCGGGATGGGTGTGGGTATCGGTGAGTGTCGCCGCCAGCGATCCGCCAGCGTCGGCCATGGTGCAGGTCACCGCCACCAGCGGGCAGGAATCGAGGGTCCGTTGGGCGCGGATGCGAATGGTCCCGAAAAGGACGGTGTCGTTCTTTGGAGTGATTATCTCTATCGCCGGCGGGTTGCCGACGGTGTCATAGTCGGGGTAGAGGTGTTCGTCGCTTGATTCATCGGGCATCGTATCGCCGTCGCTCTCCGCGCCCCCTTCGAGAAAAGCGGCTGGGGTCACGGCAAGGTGGTGTGCCCAGTCGGCGAGATCGGCCGCCGAGAAGGCACTGGAGACTGCGGGAAGCGCGGCCGGTATAAGCGTTCGTAGCACCTGTTCGTCAACAGCGAGCACCGGTCCGAACTTCGCACCGGACGATCCGTCTATGACCCGGTTGTCGGCAAGATCGTCGAGTATGAGATTCCAGAGTTTTTCGGTGGAGAGCGCCGTTTCGACACCTATCTCGTTGACTTTCGCGATGTCACGCGCAACGATCGCGAACGCCTCCTGCCAGAGATACCGTTTCGTCGCATCGGTGAGCGTCGTTTCGGCGACCGCCGCCGAATCGCCCGCAAGGGCCAGATAGGAGCGCACCTCTTCTTGGGCCGTTTCGATGCCATAGGTTGCCGCAAGGGTCGAGACAAAGTCAACGAACACGCTCACCTTCTTTTGGTCGGTGACGACCACCCGTGCCACGAGGCAGCCGTTGAAGGCAACCGTTTCCTGCGCCCCGGCGCTGAAGAATCGGCCGCCGCAGGCCTTCACGCGGAGGGTGCCGACAGCGCTCACCGCCTCGAACGAAAAGAATCCCTCTTCATCGCTCACCTCCTCGGCGATAACCGCGTCACTTCCCTCTTTCGTTACCTGTACCGTCGCATTCGTGAGCAGCGAACGCCCTTCGATGGCGACGGTAAAAGATCCGTTCCCCTGCGGCCGTTTGCTTTCACAGGAGATGAGCGCAACCCAGAAAACCATGAACAAAACACCGAGTTTTTTCATCTGATGACCTCCTTTCATGTGTGTTATGCCTAGAGAAAGTAGTAACTCTTGAGAAACCAAGTCGCTCCAACGAAGAAGGTGGTGTCGAGGTGCATCGCCGCGGGTGACCAAGTAAACGCCATCTGAACCGAAAGAAGGAGCCATTCCCACACGCGGTACTGAAGGTCGAAGCCGGCGGTCAGGCTGGGCTGCACCCGCGCATAGTCGGACCCCTCGAAGTCCTCAACGAGGAGGCCTCCTTTGGTATAGAAGGCACGCTCACGAAAGGTTTCCACCAGCATACCGCCGCCGGCAAAGAGGTGCGGCGAGAACGGATATCCGGGGTAGATGTTGTAGCGGGCAAGAAGCGTCAGGCTGTTCGAGAGATAATTGAAATATTCCTTCCCCGCGACCCCGTTGAAGGTCTTTTTTGCGTAGATGTCGGCCAGATAGGTAACGCCGTACTGGAGCCCGAGGTCGAAGTTGTCGGTAACCCCGAAAAACGAACTGGCTGAGACACGCCACGAGGCAAGCACGACCACCGTGCGGTCATCGGTTCTTAGCGAGAACGGGAAATAGCCGCCGCCGCCGAGGTGGAACTGCCACTCGCCTTCCTCGGCCCGCAGGAGAAACGCCCCGAAAATCACGATCATCAGAAGTACGCGGCGCATGGTCAGAACCCTACCGTGAGGCGAATTTTGCGCATCTTTCCGCTCTCTTCGGTCACCTCGATGACATACTGCGGCGTGTAGTCCTTTATCGTGAAGCCGACCGCTCCTTTGAGCACCTCGTCGAACTTGATGCCGTATTTGTCAACCCAGTAGAAAGCCTCCATCTCGATCTCCGAGCCGCCCTGCAGCGCATAGACCTTCACCTCCTTGAGATAGAAGTAGTTACGGTAGCGGTTTTTGATAAGGAAGTTGATAACTACCGTTTCGGGACCGATCTTACAGATACGGTCGCTCGACAGAAAGACGAGGTCCTCTTCCTCGCGGTTACGGTAGGTGTTGCACATGAAGAATTCGCCGAATTCGCGAGTGAGGAATTCGAGTTTCTTCTGCTCGGCCAGCTTATCCACCGCCGCCATTGCCGTTTTGTGCTCCTCATGCAGTTTGTTCTTGAGTTCGATGAGTGTGTCCTGCATCGCCTTCTGTTTCGCCGTGAATTCCGGGTAGGTGAAGACGATGCGGTTCGACGCTTTCGCCGGTTCCGATATACGGAAATTGATGATAAAGGTGATGCCGACATTGGTCTTCAGTTGGAGGTTGGTATTGAGTCCCCACATCTCGTTCTCGGCGACGCCGGCGAACGGAAGTGCCCAGACCTTCATGGAAAGCGGACTTACTTCGACTTCCGCCTTGAGAAGCGCATGATCGCCGACGACCGGATCGCCGACGAGGGTCATCCCTTCGGGGAATTCGAGGACGAGCACCTCGCCGATCGCGATGCCAACGGTCCGGTAGAGAATCGTGTCGCTGTTTTTGAGTTCTACCGTCGCCACCTTGTCGGTAATCGGGATGAAGCGTTCGTCGGGTTTCACCGCCTTTGTCGCCTCGGCGGCCGAAAGAAAAAAGCAGCCCAGCACCATGATAAAAAAGAGTTTTCTCACCGTGTTCCCTCCTTTTTCTGCCATCTGTCGCCGCCACCTCACTCAATATACACCACAAACACCGTTCCGGCGCCGACGCGATATTCGTAGCGGGCCCGTTCCTGTTCGTTCTTTTCCTTGAATTCGCCCGCTGTGCCGCTGATGACGCCGCTGGTAGCTCCACCGGTCGCCGTCGCCGCAAGGTTGTCGAGCACCCGCCCCGCCGCGTCGGTGACCCCGGAGGTGAAGGTTATCTTCGCATTGTTCCCTATCTCGATGACCTCGGACGGAATGCCGGGGTCTCTGCCGCTTATCGCATAGCCTTTGATGGCGTATTCGGCCTCTCCGACACGCATCTTGGTGAACTGCACATAGGTTCGCTTGTTGGCGAAACTGCCGCTCCCATAGAGGAGGCTTCCCGCCGGAATCCCCGCGGCTTCCTGCGTCGTTTCGGCAACGATCGCGTTCGAGGCCGACGAGCGAATACTGAACTTGAGCCGCGCCTTGAGCGAGACATTGTGCAGATCTACGCTGCCCTTCTCTTCCCCCGCGCCGCGCCCGACCACCCGGACACCGCCCGGAGCACCCTGTTGACCAGCACCGGCGGCAAAGGGGCGCGGGCGGTAGCGGAGTACACTTTCGCCGTTTGAGGAAACGCCTTCCTCATCTGCCGCCGCCGCAGGGTTTATTGCTCGATATTGCTCGATGATCTCCTTGTCCTTGAGATAGTTCTGACTGCGCGAAGAGGTTGTGCGCAGTCGTTCGGAAGCGGCCGGCTGAGATGCCGTCTCCAGCGCAGCCGGCGATGAGGTTTCGCTTGCCACACGGGACGCCGGGCGCATGAGTCCTCGTATTTCCTGCGGCGTTACACTCCGCAACGCTTCGATCATCTTCTTCGTATCCGATGACGGCCCCTCATTCCCCGCTGGGGTCTCGGTTGCCACGAAGCGGCTCACCATGAAAAGCAGGATAATGAACCCCCCGGCGGCGATGGAAAGCCCCACCACCTTCGCCCGCTTTTCGGCGCTCGACGAATGCCGCTCGCTCATTCGGCTTCCTCCGGGAAAACGATGTCGCGCTTGAGAAGGAACGCCTGTCGCAGGTCGGGATCGTCGAAGAATCGTATCTGGTAGAAATCAACGAGGAGTCCGTAGGGAGTCACCGCGGTCACCGGCACCGGCTGGAGCGCAGCATGCACATAGGCATAGAGCGTCGAACGCTCATAGGGGCGATGATCGCCCGCGAAACCGACGGCGGGGCGGAAGACGAACTTGCCGAGCATCTCGACCGTCAGACGCCCCTCCTCCCCCGCCGAAAGGCGCGCCTTTTCGCGGAGAAAATCGCTGCGGATGTTTTGGTTCATCCATTTCTCGGCACGGCCGGCATCGGCGCGTTCGGCAAGAAGCACCTGCTGGAGGCGCGGCGTCATCATGCCGTAGGCCTCGGCAATAGCAACCGCCGCATCGGGGCGCTGAGCCGAGTAGCGATCAACGAACTGATCAATGAACAGAAGCGCCTGCGGACGCGGAACCGGCAACGCCACCGGCGCCTCGGAGATGCCGCAGTACTCAACGACGGCGACGGGACGAAGGATAACGCCCCACCACGCGCCGGCAAGAGCAACGACCACGAGAAAGAGCACCCCTGCCGCCAGCCAGACCGCGCGCCGTGCCATACGCCGCGCCGCTTCGACCTGAGCAATACGATAGGCGCTAAAAAACTGTTCGGCTGGCTGTTTCATGGCACTTCTGCCTTGTCCAAAAAGACCTTGAGCAGGTCTTCGCTTTCGAAAAAACGCGCCTCGAGCCAGTGGACGAGCAGCCCGTAGGGAATCCGTTCACTGAACGGCTCGACCAGAAGCGTCGCCTGAAAGAATATCGGCACCGGTGCTTCGGAGGCATCAGCCGCCTCGAAGCGCGCCGCAGGGGTGAATAACACCTCGCCGGTTCCCATAACCTGCAACGAGGTTCCCGGCACCGGATTGCCCGACAAAGTAAGCCGGTGCACCCGCGCCACCACCCGGAGCGCTTCATCCGGCCACTGCGGTGGCCGCCACGCGGCAGAAGCGGCATGGGTAAAAGCGGGGGAAACCATCTTCTCGAACGACGGGGATGCGTTCTTCCGCTCCGCTTCGAAGGAGGCGCTCAAAAATCGTTCGAGGAAGAATCGCACCGCCTTCTCGTCACGCGGCGCATCGGCGGCAGCCGGTTCGGCGATCACCGCGGCACCGGTCGCGGCGCACCGCACGATCACCGTCGAGGGCTGCACCGCGCGATGGACGAGCGCAGCAAGCAAAACGACAACAGCAATCGCCAGCACACCGAGCGTTATCCAACCTGCCCCGAGCACTATGCGGTGGGTCGCCGTTGCCGCAATTCTCACACCGCACCCCCATTCCGGCCCCCCATGACGGCGCCGATCCGCTGAGACAGGGCATTGGCCACCGCCGCTCCCGACTCGCTGCGCACCACCATCGCGGCGATAGCCGGCGTGAGAGCGCCGAGCGTGATGAGAAACAGAAAATAACCGATGAGCGGTGCCAGCGTCGTCAAGTTCGCGAGCAGGCTGCCAACCACCGTCTCGTAATCATGCTCCTTCATCATAGCGGAAAAAGCGTCGAACAGCGGCGAACTCACCTGCGCCGCCACACCGAACCCGATGTTGTAGATGACCGGCCAGACACTTACCTCGATAACCAGTGCCGCGAAGCGTTTTACCGGATCCCACCCGGCAAACGAGGTAAAGGGCACCGCGAACACAAAACCGAGGAGTACTAGTTGGTGGACGAGCGGCCAGAGGATATCGAGCAAAAGGAACTTCACGGCAAGCGCAAGGACCAGAAGCCCTTTGAACAAAAAAGCCAACGCAAGCCCCCAGAGAAACGGCGGCGTAACGAGCGCCGCTGGCGCGACCGCAGCCGGTTCCTCACCGGGGTTGTCTCGCACCGCATCCTGCGGCCCGAAGGCGAGGCGCATGGTCACCTCGTCGAAGCCGGCATAGGTGTCCGCCATGGACGCGGCGGGACCGGCAGTCGCCGTGACGACGAGGGCCGCCGCCTCGCTCATTGCCCGCCCCCCGTAATCGTAGAGAAGAAAAAGCACCGCATAGAGCGCGACGGTGCGAAAAACCCCGGCGCTCGAGGCGCTCCCCAGCGTGATGCGTACTACCTGCACCACGAGCGACACGACGAACGCTGCACCGAGAAAAAGATTTCCCGCAGTGAGGAGCCATGAAATTTCGGGGCGCCGGAGGTTTTCTTCGAAGGTCGCCAGCGGCATATAGGGCGTTTGGGCAAACACAAATGGAAAAGCGACGCCGATGATGAGGAGGGCAACGCCCCCGCGCAGCGCGACATTTCTCATGACGCCTCCTGCGCCGCGATGGCACATGCCTCGATGAGCGAACAGCGATGCCGCGACGCGATCTCGTCGAGATGTTCGTTGTCGCCCCGGTCGCTCGTCGCCAGCCAGTACTCGAACGGCGAAAGTTCTATCCGAACCGTCGCCCGCTCGAGACGATCGCCGATCTGGAGTCGTGCGAGGGCGAGCGCATACTGCCGCTTGACCGTTTTCAGCGCCTCGAACTCGCGCCGCTCGAATTCGGAAAAACCGAAGTCGTCGGCCACGAGCCGCTTCGCCTCGGGCGCCTCGGCGTGGGAAAGAATGAAGGAGGCGGTCGTGTTGAGCGCGATCTTCGAAGAAAGATGACACTCCTTGTAGGAGAGGTAGTTTTGCGTGATGGTGTAGATCTGCGCATGGTATTTGCGCGCTGTCGCATACATCTCTTCGATGAGCGAGGCCATCCGCGGATCTTTGATGAGTTGCGCCGCTTCGTCGAAGAGAAGCGATTTGTAGCCGCTCCGGCGGAACGCCGCGTTCTTTGCCTCCTGAATCACCACGAAGGTCATCAGTTCGCGCATCCGCGGCGTAAGGCTCGAAAGCCCCTGCAAATCGAACACCACCATCGGGGCATCCCCGTAATCGAGCGTCGTTTCGCCATCGAGGAGCCGACTTTCGGGGCTTGCGAGGAACCCGCGCAACAGCGCGATCGTTTCCTGCCGAATGGCCGCATCGGCGTCCGCAATCGTTTCGAGACACGACACCAGATCGGCAAGGCGCGGTCGCTCGTGTGTGCGGTAGAGCGCCTCGATTCCCTTCAGCACGAAAAAACGCACGAGATTGGCCCGCGCATCGTCGCCGCGGTTTCCCACGGCGAGATCAATCACCACCTGCAGAAAGGTCGTTTGCGCCGCATCGAGCACCCCGTCCCGCATCATGCGATCACGCGCCGGAAACGGGTTGATGGTGTGGGTCGCCGCCGCATCGAGCGCAAAGAAACGACCATCGAGAAGGCGCACACACTTGCGATAGGAACTGTTTTCGGCACCCGCGAAATCCACGACGAAACAGACGCCGCCGTAGCGGGCGATCCGCCGGTATATCGAAGAAAGGATGATCATGTTCATGAGCACCGACTTCCCCGACCCGGAAGCGCCGAGCACCATGGTATTCCACGGCTGACGCCGACTGCTGAACGAATCGAACGCAAAGAGGGTCCCGAACTTGGTGCGCAGGTAGAGCGGGAACTCTTCGCCGCTGTCGCCGCGCGCAAGGCGGCCGATCCGCAGGAGCGCAATCGCGTGCGGGGTAAGCGCCTTGAGTCCACGCGTCGAGAAAAAGGTCGTCGCCGGCAGGGAACGGAAAAACTCGCGGTCGTGGCAGAACTCTTCCTCGAAGAAGTAAAAACCCTGCCGTTTGAACGCAGCCACCACCGCGCGCGCTCTTTCGTCGAGATGCCTTTCGTCACGGTCGCGAAGAATGATTTTTTGCGTGGTTGCGACGATGAGATGCCCCGACTCCTCGAGATATTTCTTGAGTTCATCCGATTCCTCATAACGGCGGAGCGCCGCGTGATTGACCGGCCGCTTGACCGCATGCCCCGCTCCATCCACCGCGTTGGTCGAAGAATAAGAGAGATTGCGCACGAGCGAAATCGCTCCGGCAGCGGTGCGCTGATCGAGCACGGAGCACGAGGAAACGAAACAGTAGGACCCACCGATTTCATCGAGGATACGGTCAATCATAAAATAGTCGAGACGATCGGGCAGGTGCTTGAGCGTCAGCACCTTGACGAAATCACCACCGATACGCATCCACTCGGGGCTGTAGCGCACCGGCCACTGCACGAGCGCTTCCCGCACCGACATATCGGCGGCGGCGCTGAAATCATCGTCGCCGTTGACGAGCCGGTAATACCACGCCATTATCTCAGCGGTCGTCAGACGGCGCGCCTCGATACCGAGAAGATCGAAGAAGGTCTGCCAGCGATCGAACTGAGGTGCAATGCTCGATGGCCGCCCGGTGGCACGATCAGTCGTCACCGTAAGGTAGGTCTCGAAGCGCCGCACCGGCCGCTCGGCAAGGAACCGGCCCCGCTCACGCACGAGGCGATCAACATCGTCGCGACAGCGATCCAGTTCAGGATCGCGGTCGTGGGCTATCGCGAAGCACGCTATTGTCGCATCGAGTGCTCCGAGTTCGCGATTGAAAAAGGTTTCGGCGGCCTCGAAGCGGTGCGCATGGAAGTAGTGGTCAACTCCATTCACCGAAAAGACGGCGGAGCGCTGCCACGCGTCGTTCACGATGAGATCGTCCTCGATACCACGGATCGCAAGCAGATCGAACACCGACCTCATCGCCGATCCTTTTCGAGAAGGATGTAACTACCCCGACCGCCCGTAAGGACACGCCACATAAGAAACAGTATCTCATCACGGCCATCGAAGAGGCGACGGAGGAGCCAACCGAATCCATAGGCGGCAAGGAGTGCTATGAGCATGGCGAAGAAGCGACCTTTCCCACGCCACAAAAGCGCAGTCGCCGCGAACGCGCCGCCCGCAAGGAAGACAACCTGCGGCGGCAGGGCACCCCCGCGGGCGCCGAGAACCCGCCAGACCTTCATGACGACGCGGGTATTCGCTATTTCATCATCTCGACGAGCGACGAAGCGAGCGCGATGACCACCGCGCCGATGAGCGCCCCGATCACCACCCCGCGCCCCCGCGGATTGCCCGTCCCCCAGAGGATACCGCCGATGATCGCGCCGAGGGTGAAGAGCCCATAGCCGACATTGGTGGCAACCGAAATGACCGAATTGACCTTGGCGGTCAGTTTCTGTTCCACATCGCCGCCGGCTGCCCAGAGCACCTCCGAGAAACCGAGCAACAGCACACCAGTCACCAGCGCAAAGACGAGAAAAGACCTGCTCCGAGAAAGAATCGCCATGTGATACTCCCTTTCCAGCATGTTTCTACTTCGGAATCGGTTGGCACCATAACGACGGGGAAACACTGTTGTCAAGAAAAAATTAACGAGGCGCTATCTCGTTGAGATTACTACTTTTTCACAAAACAGAATGACAAAAATCCTTCTCTTGGACAAATCTCTTCGGTAGGCCTCGGACCTCCGAGAGACTCGAAGAGAGACTACTCCGGTAGCGGCGCAGAGAATTTGGCTCCCCACGCGGCGCACTCGTCATCGCTCAGAGCGGTCGTTTCTTCGGAAGCCCGTTCGGTTGAGAACTCGCCGCCGCCGCGCCCTTGAAAGGTGGTAACCACCGAACCGTCGGCAACCCGTTTGATGACCCCTTCGAACCACGGTATCTGAATCACGATGACATATTTCTTTACCACATCGGTCGCATCGGAGAGCATCGGCACCTGCCCGTTCCCGATGGTTATCTGCGCCTCGACACGGTAGGTGTCGTTCTGGGCGACGAGCGTGGTATCGTGCGGGGTGCACTGGCGGGCAACCGGATCGAATTTCCATGTATGATGCTCCCAGCCCAGTTCCCCCCGATCGGCGCGGAAATTGACGAGTCGGTAGTCGTCGCCGTCATAAAAGCCGAGATCGAGATAGTCGAGTCGCGTCGATTTGAAGTGGTAGGACTGCCAGCCGAACATTACCTTCGTCGCGGCGTCGGAACAGGTCCCGAAGTCCCAGCCCCCCTGATTGAACGCCCAACGGCCCCACGAATTCTCGCGGTAGCCGTGCGCGTCTATCGGTATGGTCTCGTCGGTTCTCAGGTCTTTTATCCAGCCGGTGATCTTGGTGCGCGGCCAGAACATGTGGACATTCCACACCTGCGACACCGGGAATCCCATCACCTGCGTGTCCACCTTGTCGTCGGTCACTTTGACGAAGGTCTCCGCTCCGCTCGTGAGGATCGTCCAGTCCTGCCTCACGGTGAGTTCCCATGCGAAAGTGCCCGTTTTTCCTTCGAGGAGCATCGTGTTAGTTACCGGATCGGGCGTCATGCGACCCCAGTAGCCTTTGTCCTTGTTCTCGACCCAGAAGGATCGCTCTTCGCCCGAGGCCTCGAAGGTGTGCCCGTTGTCGGGATCGAAGTTCTCGTAATCGGCGACCGGCGGTTCCCCATGGTCGAAGCGCCCCGCTATAGCAATGTTGCCGCCGCCCGGCACCAGTTTCCCGAAGGCGCCTCCCGCAATCTGAGCATTGCGCGGATTCGCGATGAGGTAGCCGACCGAGCCGCTGAACGAATCATCCTCGTTGTGAATCATGAAATAGTCCCACTCGAACGAGAGGGCATCCCACTGCGGGTCTATCTCATAGGTCGGCTTGAGGATTTCCCAGCCGTAGGTTCCCTCATACGCAGGAAAGGCGTTGAGATCGGCGAACGGATCGTCGGCATCGGTCGCCGAATCATCGCCGATCAGATCATCGGTCACCGCCGTATCCTCATCGGTGCCCACCGCATCGTCGCCAGCCGTTACGCCGTCATCGGAGACCGCCATGGTGTCGTTCCTGTTGTCGCCCCCGCCATCACAGGCAGCCGCCACAAACGCCGTCAGCGCCGCCACGATCACGCTTGCCGCTTTCATCATCGCAACCTCCTCGGTACCGAATTAGTGAACTCCCTCGCCGACGCTATCGGGTAACCGGGGCAAAGTCAAGAGTCCTCTTGCGCCCACGGTGCTTATATGATATGGATGAGATACCTGTTTCGGAGGAACCGATGCTTACGAGTTGTCCTCACTGTCATCAGCCGATAACGGTTCCGGGGCCGGGGCCGTGCGCCTGTCCCAAGTGCCGTGCGCTCATTTTCGTCGGAGAACCTCTCCGCGACGAGGAAAATCGCATCTTGCGCACGCCGGAAGAAAAACCGGAGAAACCACAAACGGAACCTGTCGAAGAATTTGACGAAGAAGATGGTTTCGACGATGTCGGCCCCGCCGAAGGGGCGCATGCCCGCGGCGAGATACCGAGCCCGGAGCGTCGCTCCCAGAGCGCGGCACGCGATCCGTTATGGATAATCGGCGTACCGTGGGACCATGCCGAAAATATAGGATTCACCGAGGCGTTCTACGAGACGACCCGCAAAATTTTTCTTTCGCCGCGCCACTTCTTCACCGCGATGGTGTTTTCGGCGAAAGCCTCGCGATTCATCCCCCTTTACGGCGTCATTGTCGGCACGGTAGGCGCCGCTTTCAACCTTTTCTGGATCCTGTGGCTCGTCCGACACCACCGGCCGCTCCTCGAGCGCTACGTGCCGCCGGCGCTCCTCGACTATTTCGGTCAGATGCAAACCGGCGACATTCTCGCGCAGGTGTTCCTCTCGCCGATCGCCGGCATCGTCATCGCGGCGTTCCTGTTGTTCGCCTTTTCGCTTCTCCTCGGGGCACGCACCGACCTCTACCATTTCTACCGTCTGAGCGGTTTTACTGCGGCGATCGATCTTTTCTACGCTGTCCCCCTCCTCGGGTGGGTGATCGCCTTCGTTTGGCGCAGCGTGCTCCTTGTTATAGGGGTGCACACCATCACGAACCTGTCGCTCAAAAGGTCGTTCGCCGTGTTTGCACTGTATCTTCTTCTTTCTGTCATCATGCTGGTCCCGGCAGGCCTGTCGGGGGGAGGATAACAGATGACCGTTTTCCGCGTCGGTCTCGGTTTCGACATTCATCGCTTCGCCACCGGGAGACCTCTTTTCCTCGGCGGCGTTGATATCCCCTCCGAGAGGGGACTTCTCGGCCACTCCGACGCCGATGTTCTGCTCCACGCGGTTACCGATGCGATCCTCGGTGCGGCGGGAATCGGCGACATCGGCGAACTTTTTCCCGATAGCGACCCGAAATTCAAGAACATACGGAGCACCCTCCTTCTCGAAGAGTCGCTCCGGCGCCTCCACGACGCCGGCTGGCGGGTGGTCAACTGCGATGTGGTCCTCGTCTGCGAGGCCCCGAAGATCCTGCCGTACCGTGCAGCGATTCGCGGTTCGTTGGCAACGCTCCTCGGCATCGCCCCCGAAGCGGTCATGGTAAAGGGAAAGACCGCCGAACAACTCGGGTTCATCGGCCGCGGCGAAGGTATCATGGCACAGGCGATCGTGCTCATTGAACAAACGAAAGACTA
>CALITV010000005.1 GCA_938048925.1 uncultured bacterium
CGCCATCGTCCCGGCAGATCACTTCCGGCGTGACGGTCATCAACTCCTTCGGCGGCACCTCGCTCGATAGTTTCTCGACTGAACAATTTGTTGCCGATTTGGTCCGTAAGATCGAGTGGGCGACACTCCCGGTGACCGATGTTGATCCGGGCGACTACACCGTTGTCCTCGCGCCGCACGCGGTTCACACCTTTCTCTCGTACCTTTTATCGGGCGCTTCCGGTGAGGCGCTCGACAATGGCACCAGTTTCTTTGAGGGGAAGGAGGGAAAGGAGATTTTTCCTTCGAGCGTTTTCGTCGCGTCGCGTCCCGATCATCCGCGCCTCGTCGCGTTCCCATACAACGGTGATGGCCACATCGCGCGGCCGCTCTCCTTCATCGACAAGGGAATTTTCCGCGACTTCGTGATGAACCACTACTACGCGCACAAACTGAACCGGCCCAAGAACGGGTCGGTCGGCATAGCGGCACTCGTGATGGAGCCGGGAGATCGTTCGCTTGACGAGATGATCGCGAGCGTCGAGCGAGGCCTCTACATCTCGAACCTCCACTACATGAACTTCATCAACCGCAAGGAGACATCGGTGACGGGGGTGACCCGCGACGGCACTTTCCTGATAGAAAAAGGGAAGATAGTCAAGGTGGTCAATAACCTCCGCTACACCGTGAAGATATCGTCGGTCTTCGAGAATCTCGCGGCGATCGAGAACGCACAGCAGGTGGTCCCCACCTCCGACAACTACTTCGAGTTCGACATATCGGCGGGGCTCGTGCCGCACATCCTCACGAAGAACTTCAAGATCAGTTCCTCCACCCGGACGATATAGGAGGCGGCGATGAAAAAGAGAGTGCAGGATATACTCAACCGGCTCACGCGGCGCGGTGTGCAGTTCGCCGATGTGCGGCTGACGGTCACCGACAGCGAGAGTTTCGTCTTCGAGCGCGGATCGCTCAAGGACTACGGCCTTTCGCAGGATAACATATCGGTGGGCATCCGGGTGCTGGTCGGCGGGATGTTCGGGTTCGCCGGCACCAACGACCTGTCGGAAGAAAGCATAAATGCGACGATCGGCGCCGCGTTCCGCAATGCCGAGGAGTCGCGCCGGTTCCGCAAAAGCGTCATCGAATTCCCGGCGCAGAAAGCGGTGGTGGGGAGCCGCGTCATCGTACCCAAGGAAGACCCGTTCTCGATGTCCTACGCCGACAAGATACTCTGGTTTATGCCCATCGCGCAGGGGCTTACCGGCGGCAAGCGGACCATCTACAGCCGCTTCGAGGCCGAATTCCGCCGCCAGTACAAGATATACGCCAACAGCGAAGGGACCTTCGTCGAAACGACCCGCTACCATGTCAACCCCGAGATGTCGGTGTTCGCCTCCGACGGGAACGCGGTCATGTCGCGTTCGTGGCCCGGGATGATGGCGGCACGTGCTGGCGGTTTCGAGGTGATGCGCGACTTCGCCTTCCCCGAGCATGTCGAGACGATCATCGCCGAGGCCGATCAACTGCTCGATGCCCCGCGGATAACCGAAGAGCGGGCTGATATCATCATCGGCGGTTCGCAACTGGCGCTTCAACTGCATGAATCGGTGGGGCACGCAACCGAGGCCGACCGCATCTTCGGGATGGAGATCAGTTACGCCGGGAAGACCTTCGTGAAGCCGGAACACATCGGAAAACTGCGCTACGGTTCGCCGCAGATGACGGTGGTGGCCGATTCGACCGACGAAACGGGCATCGGCTTCAACCTCACCGACGACGACGGTGTTCCGGCGAAACGGGCGATCCTCATCAAAGAGGGTCTGCTCGTCGACCTCCAGACCTCGCGTGAGACCGCCGCGCTGCTGGGGCTCGAACCGAGTTCCAATATGCTTGCGGTCCACGGCGCCGACATCCCGCTCATTCGGATGAACAACCTGAACCTCCTGCCGGGGAAGGCGGGTAGTCTCAAAGATCTTATCGCGAACACCGAGAAGGGGTACCTCGTCGACTTCACCAAGACATGGTCTATTGACGACAGCCGCAACAACTTCCAGTTCACTACCGAGATCGGGTGGAAAATAGAACGGGGAAAAATCGTGGGCATCGTCAAGGAGCCGACCTACTACGGCATCACCACCGAATTTTGGAATTCATGCGATGCCGTCTGTTCCGAGAGCGAATGGAAATACTGGGGCACCTTCTTCTGCGGCAAGGGGGAGCCGGGGCAGGCGTTGGCATTGTCCCATAAAACCGCGCCGGCAAGGTTCAGGAATGTCGTGGTGAATGTGAAGGCCTAGAAGTATTTCAGCATGAACTGTTCGATGGACGCCCCCACATCGGGCATCTTTACGCCGTAGACTCCCTTCATGCCGAGTTCAAGCCGCGCCACCTCGTGAAGCGCCTCGACGATCGTTCGATTCTTGTAGTTTTGCATAATCTCGCGGTACCGGTACAAGAGATAGAAGGCCTTGTTGGCCCGGATCATGGCGGGAATCTGGTCGGCGCGATTCATCTTTGCGAGGACTTTGATGTCGAGAATTACCCGGAAATGGCGCTGAAAGAGCATGATGAGGATAGGAAAGAGTCTCGGATC
>CALITV010000006.1 GCA_938048925.1 uncultured bacterium
CCGCCATCTTGTCGCCTCGAGCGGCGATCAGCGCGTCGTGTTTCGTCACTTTACCGGCGCCGACTACCGCCGGATATGGAAATTGCTCTATCCCCAATTCGATGACGCTCTCTTTGCCGTATTCGCGAAACGGTTTTCGTGGGACCTCTCGCGCCGGCTCGACGCGCTGCCGATGGCCGACCGCTCGCTCTTCCTCACGCTCGGCGCGCTTACCTGCCGCCCCTTGCTTCTGCTCATAGACGAACCGTTCCAGCATCTCACGCCGCACGAACGGGAGATGCTCTGCGGCCTTCTCCGCTCCTATGCCGACGAGCACCGCTCCACGGTCCTTCTCGCTTCGACGGAACTCTACGAACAGGAACCAATCCTCGACCGGATCGTCGTGCTCAAGAACGGTCGTCTTCTCTGCGCTGCTCGCTTGGACGAGGCACGCCGCACTCACCGCATCGTCTTTTCCGCCGATGAGGCAGGCGATTTTCTCACCGTGGGGCCGGTACTTGCCAGGCGGCTGGTTTTTTGCGACGAGGAGATCGGCAGGGTGCCGACACTTGCCGAAATCGTGACCGGCTATCTGAACGGCGCGTCGTCCTGATACGCGTTCCCCTCAACGGATATCGAGTTCTTCAGTTTCGGCGCGTACGGCTCCGCGGCCTGTCTCGAACGCATCTATCAGGCTTCCTACGGTCGCAACGCCGCGGAAGATCTTCGCCAGCGAGGAGATGGCGCTACGACCATCTCCCTCATCTTCATCTCGGTCTCGTTGGAGCACAAAGTCAACGAGCGATGGCTCGCGAGGAAATGGTTTGATGATGAGCAAACTCTCGGGAGAGAGGCCGAGCCGGGAACGCACCGCCGCAAAGGCAGCCCGGTAACCACCGATCTCGTCAATGAGTCCCTTTTCGAGCGCATCGGTGCCGCTCCAGATACGGCCTTTTGCGACTTGCTCGATTTCTTCGGGGGTTTTCTTGCGTGCCGTGGCGGCGCGACTCACAAAGGTGTCGTAGATGTCGTCGAGCGTATTTTCGAGGAACTTTTTCTGGTCGTCGTCGAGTCGCGTGAGCGAGGAAAAGATACGAGCGTTTTTTCCGAACTGCTCCGCATCGAAGGTGATGCCCAATTTCTTCCAGAGCTCCGGCGTGTACATTTTGCCTACAATGACGCCGATGCTCCCGGTCACCGTCGCCGGTTCGGCGATGATATGGTCGGCTGCCATGGCGATGTAGTAGCCGCCCGAGGCGGCAGAGGAGCTCATGGTGACGATGAGGGGCTTGCCGCTTGCCCGCACTGTCTCGACGACCTCGTGCCATATTGTTTCCGAGGCGACGACCGAGCCGCCCGGCGAGTTGATGCGTAACACGATCGCGCGCACCTCCGAATCATTGGCGGCGTCGCGGAGCGCTTTTGCATAGGTGTAAGAGCCGATCGAGGAAAATCGTCCGAACGGGTCGCGTTCCGCCAGCCCGCGCTCGATCTCTCCTTCGGCGACGATGAGCGCCACCGTTGTTCCCCCGGTTTGGGGAAGGATCGAAGGGCGATAGCGGGAAAGCGGCGTTCTGACGGAACATCCCGCTTTCTCTTTCATGAGTGCGACGACCTCGTCGCGGTATTTCACGCCGTCCACGAGCCGCTCGGCGAGCGCTTCTCCCGAAAATATCGGTGCACGGTCTATGAGTTTACGAAGATGGTCCGGTGCGATACGGCGTGATTCGGCGATGTCGGCGACTACACGTTCGAAGATAGATTCGAGCAAGCGACGAACTGCCTCGCGGTGGGGTGCGGTGAATTTGTCTTCGGTGAAGATGTTCCATGCGTTTTTGTATTCCTTGCGGGTGCCGCCGATCGGCTCGACGCCGAGTTTGCCGAGAAGACCCTTGAGGAACGGGTGTTCGGCCGCAATGCCGGCAATGTCCACGGACCCGGCTGGTTGCAGATAGATCTCGTCGAAGGCGGTGGCGAGATAGTACGACGCCATGCCACGAGAAAGTTCTCCGAATGAATCGGCGTAGGCGATCGCCGGTTTTCCCGTTTTGCGGAAGGCGATGACGGCGTCGCGTATCTCCTGTATCTGCGCATAGGAGAGACGGTTGTCGTCTATCCGAACGAGGAGCCCCTTCACCTTCGGGTCCTCACCCGCGTTCTCGAGGCCGGTCACGATATCGAGGATGGTGGTCTGTTTCCCGAACACCTCCCGCATGACCGGATCGCTGGGGGCGTATTCGACGATCCGGTCGTCCACAGTGAAGGTGATGACAGTTTCCGGCGGCGCGACGATCCGCTTGGCGTCGGCGTAATGGATGATCGCCGAGACCAGTCCCGCGATAAGCAGAAAGACCAGAAGCCCGAACAGCGCGAACAGCACCACGAGCGCTTTGAAGACTTTCTTTAGAAACCCCATTGCGTATTTCTCCGAAAAAGGTTACTTTGTGAGAGTCATTTCTTCGATCGGTTCCATCTCCCCGGTGAGCGAGCGAAGCCTTCCTTTTTCCATCACATAAGTGTTTTCGACACCAATGATACCCCAGCCGGGGACGAACACCTTCGGCTCGATCGCGATCGTCATACCGTTTTCGAACGATGTCTTCTGTTTTGCCGCGATGACCGGCAATTGGTTGACTTCGCCCCCTATCCCGTGACCGAGAAACTTGACCTTTGCGTCGAGCCCCATGAAGCCGTCTTGCCACGAGCAAGCGCCGACGAGCGAGGTCGCATAGTTCCACGCCTCTTCGCCGGTGATGCCGGGGGTGACGAAAGAGACGACCTTGTCGAGGAACGAGCACAGTTCTCCATAGATACAGGCAATGTTCTCCGGCGGTTTTCCGATAAAGTAGGTTCGGGTCGAGTCGGCGCTGTAGCCGTGATGGGCGCCGATGAAATCAACGACGAAGTAGCGCTCGATGACCTCGCCGGAAGCGCCTTGCGCGACGGCGGGTGAAAGGCCTCTGCCGCCGATGGGGAAATCGGTGTAGGTCGCCTCGAGCGCCGATTCACCGGTGACGACGAGACTGATCGCACCCTCCATCTGGGGCCCACGGAGCCGGAACGATCCGGGATGCCCGAGTTCTCGGCGCGCATACGATTCGATTGCCACCTGAAGGTCAAGGTCACGCATACCGGGGCGAAATGCCTCGCGCGCATAGCAGTGCACCGCACGGTTGATGGCCGCCGCCTGTTCGATGAAAGCGATCTCTGCCGGCGACTTGATCATCTTGGTGAGGGCGAGCGGGAGGGAGATATCGGTGAGCGTCGCCCGCGCAGGGAGCACCTTGGCGGCGAGGAAGTCCCGCTCGGCGACCGTTGTGACATCGGCGGCGAAGCCGATGGTCGAATAGGGGACGAGAAATCCCCGAACCTGCTCGGTCTCGAAAGGCTCGACGGTCAGAGGCGACTCGCGGCGCGCCCGATCGAGGTGTTTGCGCACAAAGTAAACCGCTGTTCCTTCGGCAGGAACGACGAGGAGCCCCCGTTGGACCGACCCGGTGAAATAGAAGAGGTCGCTGTTAGCGGTGAGGAGCGCCGCGCCGACCTTCTGTTCGGCGAGCCGTATCTGGAAACGACCGACCCGTTGAGTCAACTCTTCATACGAAAAGAGCCTCATGCAGTCCTCCCTCTTCATGGATCCGTCTCTACTATAACGCTGTCGGCCGTCATTGGCAAAAAAAAGCCCTCCCGCGCGGGGAGGGCCGCAAGAAAACAAAGAGAGAGGGACCTTATTCCTTGGGGCAAATTTGAGCGCCGCTCAACTGACCCGAAATGTCTCCGATCGGCGTCTCGGTCGGGTAGTAGACCTTTGCGTTGGTGACGCCCATCGTGATCGAGCCGCCGCTCGCTTGATTGGTGTTGACTGCCGCTGTGACATTGGTCGTGCCGGAGAAACAGTAGGCAAGTAGGCAGGCGTCTTGGCCAACTGCATTGGCAAGCACAAGGGCCACACTGTCCTGTTTCGTCGGGTTCATGTCATACTGGCCCGGTGTGATCTGGTCGTTGGGGAACATGAGTTGGACGATCGGGTTGGCAATGCTTTGTCCGGCCGCCGATTGTTGCATGACGATTATAGATGCGGGGCTTGATCCACTTGCCGCAACATGGAAGGCCAGCGCGATGTTTTGCGTTGCGGTTGTCGGCGGAATCGGTTTGTTGGTCGTCCCGTAGGTGCCGGTGAAGACTGCCTGCATAACGACACCCGACATGTTCTGCTGGATCTGGCTGTTGAGATCGCCATCGCCGTTGTAGATGTACTTGAATTGGGTGCTGTTCGCGTTCACCGTGCCATAGACCGGCGCATTCGGGTTGGTGAAGCAGGCATCGAGTTCATCGGCGCAGTTGGAATCGGCGCAGGCGTTGCAGTCGGTCGTGTTGCCGCTTGCGCCGCACTCGGTCGCGCAGTTGTTTTCGAGACAGGTCATCAGCGCATCGAAGTTCGCCTTGCCGTCGGTCGAGCCGGCATCATAGCAGGCCTGATAGCACGCCTGATCACCGCTGGCACAGTTACCCATGCAGGAATTGATTTCACCACAGGACTTGCCGGTGGTCGGCGTGTCGGTGTCGGGGACGGTATCGGTGTCGGTGCCGCTCTGGCAACCGCTCGTATCCCAGCCAGAGCAGTCAGCCTTGCAGGTTGCGAAGCCGCCGGTGTAGTTTCCGCCGAGTTCGGTGCAGTTTTTCGCGCCGCCATCGCATACCTCGCCCGCTTCAGTGATGCCGTTGCCGCAACCGGTAGTCACATCGGTGTCGGTGCCGGTGTCGGTGCCGGTGTCGGTGCCGGTGTCGGTGCCGGTGTCGGTGCCGGTGTCGGTGCCGGTGTCGGTGCCAGTGTCGGCACACTGGGCGACATTGTTCACCTCGACGCACGCCTTACTTACCGAGGCGCAGTCGAAAAGGTCTTTCCATACACCGCCTTCACACTTGAGAATGTGGGCGTTGTCGTCGCACTGCATCACTCCTTCGGTTGTACAGGTGGTGCCGGCGAGTCCGCCACCGCCGTCGTCGTTAGAACAGGCGGCCCCGAAAAACAGCGCCATAACCATGATTACACCAAAGATCCACTTCATCATTCTTACCTCCATGATGATAGATGATAATGGGTTGTAGCCACACATAAGCCGATTCTATGAACCCCGTTTTCTAAAAGTCAAGGATAAAATTCAAAATACGAGCGAACAACCGCACCCTCCTGAATCGCTTTTATTCTGGGGAGTGCGCGGATAGGTGCAATCGGGGTTACAGCCATCACCGGGGATAAGGTTTCCGTCGTCGCACTCCTCGCCCGCCTCGATGATGCCGTTGCCGCACACCTCGTTGCCGGTGGCGGTGAGCATGCAATTTGGTTCACAGCCGTCGCCGGGAATCCCATTGCCGTCGTCGCACTGCTCGGTTCCCTCTTTGATGCCGTTGCCGCACTCCTGCGGTGCGGGAGTAAGGGTGCAGTTTGGTTCACAGCCGTCGCCGGGGATTCCGTTGCCGTCGTCGCACTGTTCGCCGGTTTCTTTGATGCCGTTGCCGCACACCGCGTGGGGGTCTTCGATGAGACAGGCGGCGGAGCAGCCGTCCCCGCTTACGGTGTTGCCGTCATCGCACTGTTCGCCCGTCTCTTTGACACCGTTGCCGCAGACGGCGGAGGTTGCCTCGATCTTGCACCCGGCGGAGCACCCGTCGCCGCTCACGGTGTT
>CALITV010000007.1 GCA_938048925.1 uncultured bacterium
GAAGTTGTTGGTCTGTCGGCGGGGGCAGCCTCTGATCTCGCGCGTGTGGAGGTAGGTGACGATCGCCACGAGGAGCATGTGGCCGAGCACCGATATGCGCGGCATCATGTGGAGATTCGACCAGCGGAACTGAAAGCGGAGTTGTCCGCAGAGATCGAGGAAGTGGCGGCTGTTGTTATTGCCGCCGTGGCGTCCGATTTCCTCCATGCCGGCAAGATCGCTATAGGCGGCAAGCCGCTCTTCGAGCGATCGCCGGATATCCTCGACATCGAAGTAACTGTGGTTCATCCGCTCGATGATGCCGAATTCCCAGCGCGTCGCAAAGAGGTGCGCTGCCGTAAGGATGCGCCGCTCGATCGTGCTTTCCGGCTCTTTGAAATAGGCGCAGAACCGTTCGGCGATGCCGTCGCCGAGCGGCGCGAGGTATTTCTCCAACTGCTCGTATATCCACTCATTGAGGCGTCGGTAGCGTTCCCGATCTTCACGAATGCGGTGGAAGACTGGCGGCTTGATGTCGGTGAGAACGACCCGCTGGAGCATCTCGAAGAAGCCCCCCTCAATGACGGCAAGCAGATCCACCGGTCGGCGTTCCTGCTCCCACTGGGCGAAGTGGATCGCCGTAATGAATTTGTGCGCCTGCTTGTCGAGTTCTACGAGCGCCACCGGTCGCAGGCGGTCGTTCCAGCGTTGCATCGCCGCGGCGTCATAGAGTTTGAGGAGCAAGCCCTTCGTTATCATCGGTCGCCTCCATCGTGTTCCTACCAGTATAGCGAAGAACCAAACAGTTGCAAAAACATTCCTCCCCCGTTACAATACACTCACCTGTTCGTCATAACGCGCGGAGGAAGACGATGCTCGATCAACGGTTCCGGATACGCGACGAGATCGCATGGCGCAAGATGAAGGATGGGACGGTCACCATCGTCTCGCCGCTCGCCGAAAAGATCGTCTCGATAAACCAGACCGCCGGCATGATCTGGGATCTTCTCGACGGCGAACGCACCGTGGCCGATATCGCGGCAGCGCTCCACGAACGGGTCAGAGAATCGGGCGTTTCCCGTGCGACCGTCGAGGCCGATGTCTGCGAGATCATTCGATCGCTTGTCGAACGACAGGTACTCGAGCAAATTGTTGACAGTTCCAAGCCTTAGGACTACTATGATATTCTGTTTTCGTTGAAAAACACCCGAGGGGGACTTCGCATGAAACAGATGATTTCGTTTGCGGCGCTGTTTGCGGCCACGGTTCTTCTTGTCGTGTCCTGTGCCACGAAGGACGAATGCACTGCCGACCGCGACTGCGCGGCGGGCTACGTCTGTGGCGAGGATAATCAGTGTCATAAGATAGCGGTGACGCTCTCTTTCCCCGACATTAGCGAAGAGCAGCGGTTCACCGTCGCCGACGACACCGACAAGAGCGACGCGACGATCCAACTCGATGTGACGGTGACGGCAACCGTCACGAGCGGTACCCTGCGTGACGGGGCGCCGCTTACCCTCACGGTGACCTACCCCGCCGGAGAGACGAGCGACGACAATACGCTGGGTCCCCGGAGCGCCGCAAAGAGCGTCTCCTACGCTGGCATCCTCGTGAGCGGCCGTGCGCGGTTCCTCCACCTCCCCTTCCCCGAAGATGGCATCTACACGCTCACCGCTCGACTCGCCGAACATCCCTCTTTCTTCGCCGCCGTTTCTATCACGGTTGACTACACCGTTGCCCAGACGCTCGTCATGCGCTACTACAAAGGCGGTACAACGCCGATGGTGCTCGAAGGGGCGACTCTCGATGACAACGACGACCTCGATAAAGCGACCGCGAACTTCCAGATAAAGATGGAGGCGGTCACCACCGGTTTCCGCGATGGCACGAACGTGCAACTCTTCATAGACAGCGAGACGCCGGCACTTGTCGGCGAGGCGGTGATCGGTAATCGCATCGCCTCGTTCGACGCGGTAACAGTTCCGATCAAGGAAAATATTGTCATGCGGGTGAAGGCCGGCTCGTTCGAGGATACCCTCACCTTCGACGCGGTGACCGGTAATCAGTGCTCTTTCTCGCTCAACCTCCACAACAACCAGCGATTCGGCATCGCCGACGACGAAGATACGATAAGCGGCCTTCAGAAAACGCTCGTCATCAGCAACATCACCGCCTGTTCGAGCGGTGCAACGGTCGAGATCTATGTCAACCGCACGCCGGGCACCGATACGCCCACCATTACCACCTCGCTCGGCGGCGCGACACTCGAACGGCAGATAACCCTCCCCGAGAGCGCCGACAAAAACGACACGCACACCCTCATCGTCGTGATGAAAGACGACGACTCCTCGGCCACCGGACAGGCAATGGTTACCGGCCTCTTCGTTGACCTTACCCCGCCGACGATCGAGGTGACCGCACCGCTTGCGAACACCGTTTTCCTCCCAACCGACGACACCAACGAGACACTCGAAGGGCTCCAGATAGAGGTGAAGGGGTCGGTGAGCGACTATCTCTCCGACAGCATGGATGTCGGTGTCTATTATGACGACCTTCTCCGCGGCGAGTTTTCGGGAAGCGGTGATTTCACCATCGAAGATGTCACCTTCCT
>CALITV010000008.1 GCA_938048925.1 uncultured bacterium
GGCGGGCAGGGCGATCGTCGCGGCAGAACGGACGGCGGTCTACCGGTCTCAGGTCGACATCGAACTCTACCGCAAGGGGACGCTGAAAGTGAGCGTGACCGATGCGAAGGGCCGTCCGCTCCCCGGCGCAACGGTTCAGGTGACTCAGCAGAGCCGGCAGTTCCTCTTCGGTGCGCTGCCGAATATCCCTAACGGTGGCAATGAGTTCATGCAGACACTTCGCGACGACGGTTTCAACTTCGCGACCGCCGGGATCCTCTGGAAGGATATCGAGCCGACTGACGACGCCTACTCGTGGTACACCCCCGACTCGTGGTTCGGGATACCACTCCTCGACGGGATGGGTTACGCGCTGACCGGCCACTCGCTCGTCTATTTTCTCGACCATATCATGCCCGACTATCTTCTGACGCTCGAAGGAACGGCGCTTCTCGACGAAGTTACCGAGCACACCGGCGTCGTGGTAAATCATTACAAAGATGTCATGGACGAGTGGATACTCATCAACGAGGCGCATGGTTATCCCGCCTCGCGCGGCCTTTCGCGGGAGGAGATCACGGCAGTGACGCAGGAGGTCGCCAACGCGGTCGCGGCGATCGCGTCCGGAGTTCCGACGATGGTCAACGCCGCCCCCGACTGGTTCGGGCAAAGCATCGTCACCGAACTGCTGATACCTGATCGCGGCGAATTCTTCACCCTGCCGGTGAAACGCTACTTTCAAGACCTCGCCGGACAGGTCTCCTTCGACCGGATCGGCCAGCAGATGTACAACGGCGGCTGCGTGACGCTCTTTCACGACCATGGGATGGGCGATGTCGGGATGATGCCGGTTTACGACCTTGCCGAACTGCGGCGGCAAATCCTCTCGCTTGCCGAATTGGGACGGCCGATACACCTTTCGGAACTCAGCATTCCTTCGGCAATGAACGCCGCCTGCTCCGGCATGGGCTATTGGCACGCCTCATGGGATGAAATGGTGCAGGCCGATTATCTCGAGGCCTTCTACACGATGATCTTCGGTCTCGAACCGATCATCTCCATCACCTACTGGGATCTTCTCGATAAAGATGCGTTCGTCAATTCGGGCGGCCTGTTCCGCGATGACTTGACGCCGAAACCGGCCTACGAACGGATCAAAAATCTCCTCGCGCAGTGGCGCACCGAGACGACACTGAAGACGGACGACACGGGACACGCAGAGGTCATCGCGTTCGGTGGCGAGCACCTCATTACCGCGACCTACAAGGGAAAGAGCGCGTCGGTCCTCGCACCGCTCAAAGAACAGGGATCGTTCGCGGCAAAAGTGATCATCGAGGAAATTGCGCCTCCTGACGATATCATGCCGGATGACGATGTCGCAGATGTCGCACTATCGGACGACACGGCGGAAGGCGGCTGCGGTTGTTCTCTCGTTCTCTGAACATATTGTTGCAAAACCTTTCTTTCCTGTCTATAGTCGCGCCGTTCAACTATCTCGCGGGAGCGTGAGCGATGCTGTCTATTCTCAAAAGCGGCGCTGTTTCGGGTATTTCGGGGTTCATCATTGAGGTCGAAGTGGACATCGCGCGCGGGATGCCTGCCTTCACGATCGTCGGGTTGCCCGACACCGCGATCAAGGAGTCGCGCGAACGGGTGCGCACCGCCGTCATCAACAGTGGACACACCTTCCCACAGAGCCGTCTCACGATCAATCTCTCGCCGGCGAGCATTCCCAAAGAGGGGGCTGGCTTCGACCTGCCGATCGCGGTCGCCCTCATGGCGCATGTCAACGAACTGGCGATAGACCCGCTCAAAGAGCACCTCATCGTCGGGGAACTGGGCCTCAACGGTGAGGTAAAACCGGTCCCCGGCATCCTACCGCTCGCGATCGCGGCGCGCGATCACGGCCTCAAAGGAATCATCGTGCCGGAAAAGAACGCCCGCGAAGCGGCCGCCATCAGCGCTGTCGAGGTGGTGCCGGTCTCGCACCTCAACGAGATACTCGACTTACTCCACGGCGCCGCACCGCGTCGGTTCGTTGCCAGCGATACGAGCGAACCACCGCGACGCCATCCCGATTTTTCGGATGTGAAGGGACACGAACAGGCCAAACGCGCCATCGAGGTTGCCGCGGCAGGCGGTCATAACCTCCTCATGATCGGCTCACCGGGGTCGGGCAAGACGATGCTCGCGCGCCGTATTCCCTCGGTCCTGCCGCTCCTCGAGGAAGAGGAACGGATCGAAACGACCAAGATTTTCAGCGTCGCCGGCCTTCTCACCGGCGAAGGTCTCGTCATCGAACGGCCGTTCCGCAGCCCCCACCACACCCTTTCCGATGTCGCGCTCGCCGGTGGCGGCGTGCCCCCGCGCCCCGGCGAGATATCGCTCGCCCATAATGGTGTTTTGTTCCTCGACGAGTTCCCCGAGTTCAAAAAAAACGCTCTCGAGGTGCTCCGCCAACCGCTCGAAGACGGCGAGATAACGATATCGCGCGCGGTGCAAACGGTGAAGTTCCCTTCCTCCTTCATGCTCGTCGCCTCGATGAACCCCTGCCCCTGCGGCTACCTCTTCGACCGCAAACACCCCTGCACCTGCACCCCCCTTGCGATCCAAAAATACCAACACAAGATATCGGGACCGCTACTCGATCGCATTGACATTGCCGTCATCGTCAACTCGGTCCCCTACGAAGACCTCCGGCGTAAAGGGGGCGGCGAATCCTCGGCCGCGATCCGCGAACGCGTCGAAAAAGGGCGCGCCATCCAGCGGGAACGCTTTCGCGGCCGGCCCTACTTTGTCAACGCGCGCATGGCACCCTCCGATATCGAGAAGTTCTGCGTTCTTACCACCGCCGCCGAAGGGCTCCTCAAAGCGGCCATCGAGAAGATGGGCATCTCGACACGCGGCTACGCGAAACTTCTCAAGGTAAGCCGCACCATTGCCGACCTCGCCGCGGCAGAAAAGATAGACACCCCGCACATCGCCGAAGCGATCCAATACTACAATCGGTCGGTGTTCAATCAGTAGAGGATGGCGCGCACGGGAGACACGGCGACATCAGCGGGCCGGGGCGACCACTTTGCGGAACACCTCCGCGTAGCCGTCAACCATCTTCCTCCATGAGTAGTGCTCGCGCGAGAAGACCTTCCCCTGCTCACCCAGTGCCCGCAATGCCGCCGGATCGGCAAGAAGGTCGGTAATGCGCTGAGCCCATACCGCCGCATCTCCCGGCGGGAGCAAAATTCCATTCTTCCCCTCTTGTATCGCATCGGTGATACCATCCACCGCCGCGACAACCACCGGTGTCCCACAAAGCGACGCCTCGAGCGCAACCAATCCAAACCCTTCCATGTCGCCGTCCACCGGCAGGTTCGGCATTACAAAAAGATCGGCGCATTTGAGCGTCTGCACCACCTCCGCAATCGGCAGTCTCCCGAGAAGATGTACTCGACCCGCAACCTGCGGGGACCTCGCCACGGCGCACAAATCAGGCTCATCGAGCGGCATACCCAAGATGAGGGAGAGATGCGTGCCGATACCGAATGGCAGAAGACGGAGCAGCAACCGGCGGAGCCGCGAAAACCCCGAAAGCGGCCCGATATGGAGACACACCACATCGGGAGAAAGATGCGGCATCACCTCTCGAACAAACCACGAGAACCCCTTACGCGGCACCGGCCGTCCCACCATGACGATGATCCTCTTCCGGCTCAAATCAACCCCCAGCCGCTCCCCGAGAGCCGTGCGATAATGCGGGTCGGGCGGTAGATCACCAAACGCGGTATCA
>CALITV010000009.1 GCA_938048925.1 uncultured bacterium
ATCATCACCTTTCGTTTTTTCGGAGATTGACAGCAGGTTTTGCCATGGAAATGACACGGAGCCTCAGAAAAGAGGATGTCCAGCACCGCTGGTTCGAGGTGGATGCGGCGGGCAAGACGCTCGGCCGCCTTGCGACCCGCATCGCCACCCTTCTGCGCGGCAAACACAAAGCGTTCTTCACGCCCCATATTGACGGCGGCGATTATGTCATCGTCGTCAACGCCGACAAGGTGGTCCTCACCGGAGGGAAGTGGGACGAAAAGTTCTACTACCACTACTCAGGGTATCAAAGCGGTATGAGGAAGTGGAGCGCCCGCCAGAAACAGGAGCGACACCCCGATTTTCTCGTTCTCAATGCGGTCAAGGGGATGCTTCCCAAGAACAAATTGGGGCGGGCGGTGCTCAAGAAACTCAAGGTCTATGCGGGCCCCGAGCACCCGCATCAGGCTCAACAGCCGGTAAAGATCGAATTATAGTTCTGAAAGGAGCAGACGGCGATGGAGCAATGGTACGGGACCGGCAAACGGAAAACGGCGGTCGCACGGGTTTTTCTGCGCCCCGGCGCAGGCGAGATAACGGTCAACGGCAAAGAGCTGACGGAACACTTTCAGACCGAGGCACACCTCAAGAAGGTGTTCGCCCCGCTCCGCATCACGGGAACCGAGAAACGCTTCAACGCGCTCATCACCGTGACCGGTGGCGGCATCGCGGCACAGGCCGATGCGGTGCGGCACGGCATCAGCCGTGCGTTGTGCGCCTTCAACAAAGGACTCCGTCCGGCGCTCAAGAAAGAGGGGTTCCTCACCCGCGACGCCCGTGTCAAGGAGCGCAAGAAGTACGGGCTCCGCGGCGCTCGCAAGCGTCCTCAATACAGCAAACGCTGATACTCGGGACCTCCCGCGGGAATGGCAATCCTTTGGTAACCGCGGAGGTGGTTTTTCGTGCTCACTCACCGCAATAACGGAGGCCTTTCATGAAAAATCGTTCGTTTGTCTTCACTTCCGAATCGGTTACCGAAGGACATCCCGACAAAGTCGCCGATCAGATATCGGACGCGATACTCGACGCCATCATCGAGCAAGACAAGAACGCCCGCGTTGCTTGTGAAACATTCATTACGACCGGACTCGTGATCGTCGGCGGCGAGATAACGACCGACGGTTGGGTGGATATCCCCGCGGTGGTCCGCAACACCGTGCGCGAGATCGGCTACCTCGACACCAAGACCTGCCGGTTCGATGCCGACACCTGCGGCGTCGTCACGAGCATAGACAAACAGTCTCCCGATATTGCCCAAGGCGTGGACCGGGAAAACAAGGACGAGCAGGGGGCGGGTGATCAGGGCCTCATGTTCGGTTACGCGACCGACGAAAACGCCGACTATCTGCCCACACCGATACTGCTCGCCCACCAACTCTGCCACCGGCTCGCCGAGGTGCGGAAGAACAAGACCGTCCCCTTCTTCCTGCCCGACGGCAAGTCGCAGGTAAGCGTCCGCTACGAGGACGACCGCCCCGTCGCGGTGGACAAGGTTGTCGTCTCGACCCAACATCTCGAGAGTGCAACGAACGAGCAGATCCGCGAGGCGGTCATCGAAACGGTCATCAAACCGATCATCCCGGCACATCTGCTCCACGCAAAGACCGAATACTTCATCAACCCGACCGGCCGCTTTGTCATCGGTGGTCCAGTCGCCGACACCGGCCTCACCGGTCGTAAGATCATCGTGGATACCTACGGCGGCTGGGGCCGCCACGGCGGCGGCGCTTTTTCGGGAAAGGACCCCTCGAAGGTGGACCGCTCCGCCTCTTACATGGCGCGCTATGTGGCCAAGAACATCGTCGCGGCGAAACTCGCCAAACGCTGTGAAATACAAATCGCCTATGCCATCGGCGTCGCGCGGCCTGTCTCGGTGTATGTGAACACCTTCGGAACCGGCGCCGTTGACGAAACGGTCATCGAAAAGGCGGTGACCGAGGTATTCGACCTGCGTCCGGCGCGCATCATCGCCCATCACGATCTTCTGCGGCCGATCTACAAGCGGACAGCGGTTTACGGCCACTTCGGGCGCGACTGGATGCCGTGGGAACGCACCGACAAGGTGAAGGAACTCATCGCTGCCTGCGGCCGGTAACCGACTCCACAGGGGGGATCGGTGCGGGGGATCTTCATCACCGGAACCGATACCGGCGTCGGTAAGACGCTCGTCGCGACGCTGCTCGTTCGCGGGCTTCTTGACCGGGGTTTTCCTGCCGTCCATTTCAAACCGGTCCAATCGGGTTTTGTCGCTGTGAGCGGCCGCGAATATCCGGCCGATCTCGCTTTTTCATGGAGCCTCATCGAACCTGAAGGCGACCTTGCCGCTTACTGCGCGCAGCGGTCGCTCTACGCATTCCGTGACCCGATTGCCCCCGACCACGCCGCCGAAAAAGAGGGAAGAGGGATAGAGCCGGCCGCCATCGTCGCGCGGGCAAAAAAGTTGGCCAAGGCGCACCTCCTCATCACCGAAGGGGCAGGCGGTGTCGCGGTGCCGCTGACGGCGAACTATCTCATGGCCGACCTCATCGCCGATCTCGGGCAACCGGCGCTTATCGTCGCACGGCCGGGACTCGGAACGCTCAACCATACCCATCTGACGGTCGCTTACCTGCGACAACGGGGCGTTACGGTTGCCGGTATCGTCATTTCGGGGTACGACCCGAACGACCCAATAGCCCAGCGGAACCGGAAACAACTTTCCGAGATGAACGGGACGCCCACCGTCGGCATTCTGCCGCGCATTATCGGCCTCGACACCGAACGGCCCGGCTGGCTGGCTGGGGTGGTTGCCGGCACGCTCCAAGAAAAATTCGATTGGGATACCATTATGGCCATCATAAAGGGACCAGCACGATGACCGATTTTATTTCAAAAGAACTACAAAATCTTTCTGAAACAGATCTCAAGCGCAATCTGAGAGAGTTCATACCCGATGGATCGGCCCTGCGCGGCACGATTGACGGACGGCGGGTCGTTAATTTCTCGTCCAATTCCTACCTTGGGCTCGATAGCCACCCCGCACTCAAAAAGGCAGCGATCACGGCGCTTGAAAAGTGGCCGGTCGGCGCGTCGGCGTCACGGCTCATCACCGGCACCGGCCCGTGGGTGCGCGAACTGGAAGAGAAGACCGCCGCGTGGAAAAAGCGCGAAGCAGCGCTCTATTTCGGATCGGGATACCTCGCCAACATCGGTATCATCACGGCACTTGCCGATCGCGACACCGACCTTTTCCTTGACCGATTCAACCATGCGAGCATTGTGGATGGCGCCATCCTTTCACGGGCGCGTTTGCATCGTTACGCACACAACGATACCAAAGAGATAGAGCGGCTCCTTGCCCGCTCGACCGCCGCGCGGAAGATCGTGGTCACCGACACGATCTTCAGTATGGACGGCGATATTGCGCCGATGCCCGAGATCGTGGATCTCTGCGAGCGTTATGGTGCACTTCTCGTCGTGGACGAGGCGCACGCAAGCGGCGTTTTTGGTAAGAGCGGCGCCGGCATCATGGAACTGTATGGCCTTACCGGCAAGGCCTTTCTCGAGATGGGAACCTTCTCCAAGGCCTTGGGGGTCTCGGGCGCCTATGTCGCCGGAGACCGAAAAACCATCGAATACCTTGTCAATCGTGCCCGCAGTTTCATCTATACGACGGCCACCCCACCGATGGTGTGCGCCGCATGCGCATCTGCGCTCGATATTGTCTCCTCACCAGAGGGAGAAGACCTGCGCGAACGGCTCCGGAACCACCGCTCGGCCCTCCGCGCCATCGTCCCAACCGCGATGACGCAGATCATACCGATCATTGTCGGCGATACGGACGCAACGGTGCGACGCTCCGAGGATTTGCGCGATAAAGGGTTGCTCGTCATGCCGATTCGACCTCCCACCGTGCCGCAGGGAACGGCGCGTCTCCGTATCTCGCTCTCGGCGGGACATTCACCGGAGGAAGTAGCGATGCTTTGTGCACTTCTTCGGTCGTTTTCTTGACTCTTTGAGCATGTCAGATAGGGTTTTCGGGTAAGTTCTTTAGGGAAAAGGGAGGCTTATCATGCGAGAAAAGATCGTCGTTTTTCTGTTTCTTGTTTCTTTGCCGTTTGTGGCTTTTGCTCAAACGTACTCGATCACCGTCGTCAAAACCGGGATAGGCTCAGGGCGCGTCTATGACAATGGTCTCTCCATCGATTGCGGTTCGGTATGTACCGGCACCTACCCCCAAGAACTAATAGTTATCCTTTTTGCAGATGCCGATCCCGGATCACAATTCTACGGCTGGTCGGAACCTTGTTCGGGAACGGGAAACTGCGTCATCACCTCCGGAACCGATGTGACCATCACCGCCCGATTTGGCTGCATAGAAGACGATATGCGGATGGGGCTGCCCTGCGGCCTCAACGGTCGCGGCATCGAAACGGAATACTGCATTGATGGAGAATGGGTGTCTTTCTGTGGAGATCCTGATGTGTGTGCCATCGGGGACCGGGAGTGTGTCGAGAACACCTTTCGTCACTGTGAATACAATGCTGGGGCAGACCGTTATGAGTGGATATCTACCGAGTGCGTTGATGATCTTATGTGTACCCAAGACCTTTGTCATGAAGTAGCGGGATGTATCTTCGATCCTGCTCCTCAGGCTGGTATGCTCTGCCGCGGTGTCGCCGGTCCGTGCGACGAAGCCGAATACTGTAATGGCGTGGACAGTACTTGTCCGCCCGACAGTATCAAGATGGCCGGTGAGGTGTGCCGCCCCTCGACGGGCACCTGTGATGCCGACGAACGCTGTGACGGCAACAGCATTACCTGCCCGCCTGAAAACTATACCTCAACCAACGGACTTTCTTGTAAAGATGCCTTCGACTACACCGAGAACGAGTCCTGCGCCAACGGTCTCTGCCTCGGCACCGAGGTCATCGGCTCCTGTTCGAACGCCTACACCGCCGACACCTTCCCTTATACGCTTGTAAGCACCACCGTCGGCCGGCCAAGCCACCTCACCACCTACGGAGCCAACTGCCCGGTAACCGATGCACCGCTCGGCGATGCTGTCGTTCATGTCGCCATGAACGCAGGGGTCCAATACACGATATCAATCGTGCGCCACGGCGGCTGGACCGGTTTCATGGCCATCATTCCCATTTGTAGTATTCTCTACACCAACGCGACCTGTCTCAATCAGAACGCGACCGAGGACTCGTTCACCTACACGCCGCTCCTCGGCGGCAACGCGACGCTCGTGATAGAGTCGCTCAGCGGCACCGGCGATTTCACGCTCACCATCGAGCGCGAGGAGACGCCGCAACCCGACGATCCGGTCACCGACGACGATGTCATCCTACCCGACGAACTGTTCCCCGATGAGGAGTTGCCCGACGAGGCCGTCGTTGACGATGTTCAGGACGACATTGTTGACGAAGAGGAAAGCGACGACGCGACGATCGTCGCCGACGACGGTTCCCCCCTTACGGACGACACCGTGAAACCGGACGACGCGACGGTCATCACCGACGACGGCACGGCGGTCAAAGACGATTCTTCCGCCGTCACCGACGAGGAGACCGAACAGCCCGACGAAACCGACGACGAAGCGGCTGACGAACTGCTCGAAGACAACGATCTCATCCTTTCCGACACCGGGATCTCCGACACCGACAAAACCAAAGAGAGCGGCTGCGGCTGTTCGCTGGTATTCTAACAGAAAGATTCTTTACTTCTTTGACTTTTTCGGCATCGGGGCAAAATCGGTCGCATACCACTTGAAGTGGAGTATCCGTTCCGGCTGAAAGATAAAGAAGGCGATACGGGCACGCGCCTCGCCGGCGGTAAAGCAGTAGTAGTCGCCGAAATCCTTGGCATCGAAAAAAACATCCAAGTCCTGCAAACCGATACGAAACTTCCCGGCGGTCCCTTGGAACTGGATGAGATCGAGATCTTCGACCGTTGCCCAGACAATCCCCTTGAAATGCTCGTTTTTCGGTTTGCGCGGGATTACCTGTATCTTGTAGGCGGGAACCCCCTTTACCATTTCGACAGCCACAACGGTGCGAAGGTACTCCTTCTCGCCTCTGCGATCGAAAATCGGAATACCCGGCTTTGTCTCGTGGGGATCGTAATCATCGGGATCGGCCGGTTTGCCATCCACTTCGTAAGAAAGGGTCTTGTATTCGAGGTCCTCGTAGAAGTCGTCCCAGCGGGTATAGACCACCTTCTCGGTCTTCACCAACTCCATCGTATCTGGTTTGTACCACTTGACTTCAAGGTGGCGCGTGGACCGACAGCCGGCGTATTTGTCATACATTTTCGAATACTTATCCGTCAGTTTCGCGATGATCTCTCGCGAGAGTTCCGGCGTTATTCTTTCGGGGATTACCGGTCCGGCGGTGACGGCGTCATCGTCGGAGGCAGATTCGGCAGCCGCGAGAAACCCCAGCGGAAGGAAAAACGAAAGGAAGAGGAGATATCTCATCGCCCTACGACTCCGGTGCGGCAAAAAGGCTCTGTGCTCTCTATCCGAAAACGGAAAAAAGTCAATGAAATGGCGATTAGAACAGAAGCGAGCATCCGCATCCGCCGCAGTTACCTTTCGGCGTCACGGATTCGCTGTCCGGCGTATCGGGAAGAAGAAAATCTTCGTCGCCGGAAAGGATATCTTCCGTTTCTTCGAGGATCAGTGCCTCCTCATCGGGTGCTATGCCCGTTTCGTCCACTTCGCTCGTGTCGGCCGCCTCGTCTGCCACGAGCGAATCTTCCGCGGACAGCGGTTCGTCAGGAATCTCGGCGACGCACTGGCCGGTCGTCTCTTCACACAGAAGCCCTTCGTCGCAATACCCGCAGACGCCGCCGCAGTTGTCGTCGCCGCATTCGCGACCGACGCAGTCGATGATGCAGGTGGGAGGCTGGCCGGTCGCCCAGCCGTTCAGAAGAACTCTCGTCAGTCCAAGCGCCAGAGAGCCGCCGATGCAGATCTCGCCGATGGCGGTTGGGCCATCTATCGCTTGAATATACGGGGACGGCATATCATTCGCCCAAACCCACCCGAGCAGTTGGTCCCAAGGGAAATAGTAGCAGGGTCCCATCGTAAGCCCTGCGGCGATAAGTTCTGTCGTATCGTAGTTCTTCTGGTTGAGTCCGCCGATCTCAAGGACGAAAGGGGGATCGGGAATGGTGCAGAGATTGAGCACCGAAGACCCGGCGACCGCCGTTTCTATCTGCTCGAATCCGCGTTGCGTCATTTTGACGAGGTCATAGTATTTGTCTTCGCCTCCCGGCGTCGTCCCCATGTCGAACCATTCGCCCCACCCTTGGAATATCTCGCAGTATATCCCGTCGGCGGCCTCCTTGCCGTGGGCGGCGCCGGCGATCTCCCCCAGCACGTTGAAAGGCCTCCGTAGTCCCAGCCGACGGGCTTCCTGCGTCCCGTCGAGTTTGATTATGCCGCCGCCGCGAAGCCGCCAGTAGAGGCCACCGAGCCAGAAGGCGAGGAACTCTCGGTCGGCCTGCGTGAGCGAGGGATAGGGCAGTTCGTTGCGGGCTCGCGAGATGGCGCCGAGCCGCAGTTTTTCCTTGTGGTATTCGGTTTCACCGGAGATGCGCAGGTCTTCGATGCGGTCGCGCAAGGCGGCCGCCTCGGCGATAAGGATATCTATCCGTTCTTCGGCCAGTTCTCGTTTCGCCGGGACGAAGCAGGCGGCGTTGTCGGCGATCAAGTTCCGTGCGTTCAGGAACGCGGCGAGTTGCCCATTCAGCAGCGGCATCAACTGGTCATAGCGCAGTTTCCGCAGAATATCACGGAGCCGCGGCACGAAATCGTCGGGGAGAAGACCGTCGTAGAGCGGCGGGAACTGGGCGAGCGTGCTCCCCATGACACCGATGAGGTCGAGCACCGTATCGGTATTCGAATCGTCCACGACCCCGGGCGGGTAATCGAGCACATAGCGCTCCGGCTCGGCTGCATCAGCGCAGGCGGTGCGGTTCTCGACCGCGGCTTGTATCTGGGCGTAGATATTCTGACATTCCGCCGATGCACCCGATATGAGCATCTGCGGCAAGAAAAATCCGGCGTGCCCCGCGCAACTGTCGAGGTCTCGTGGCCACGAGTAGCCGCTCTTGTCGGTGGCAACCATTCGGCCGAGCAGATCGAGCGCATCGGGGAAGAGCCACAAATACACCGGTCCATCGAGGCCTACATTACTCATCCGGTCAACCGGCAGATCGGGGAGCCCTTGCGAGTATTCGCTGATCAGGCTCTGCACCTCGGCGGGCTTCTCGGCAAGGTTCACATCGAAAAGATATGGCTGTTTCTGAGCCGCCTCAAGGGCACTGCATAACAGGATCGTGATCGCGCAAAGGATTCTTTTCATCTTTTTTTCCCTCCCCGGCATCAATCGTGTGACCGAAAAACGCTATCAACGCCATGTTTTTTGGCAAGAAAACTTTCTGGTTGAGTCCAAGATAGTTCCGATACCTCCGCTCGAACCAGTTCCGTGGCTCTTTTCCCTCCGGACCGGCGGCATCGTGCGTCGCAAGGTCACGAGGAGTGGCGATTTGGGGCGAATTTTCTTTGAATCCTCGTTCACATCGAGGTTTGCGAGCGATACAGGTCTCCCGCTCCGTTCCAGCGCCTCGGCAAGCCGCGCCGCAAGCCACGCGGTGTTGCCGGTGCCGGAAAAATATCTGATCGCGATAAGGCTCACGGGATCGGCTCGGTCTGGCAGAGCGCCGAACAGCCGTCGCCGCTCACCGTGTTGCCATCGTCACAGAGTTCCCGCCGATGGCGCGGGAGGAGCACCAGTTGATCTGGGGAAAGTGACCTCCCGTAGACCTGTACTTCGTCAATGAGTCCGTTTACCGGAGAAAGGGCACAGCCGCCGCCGATCGTGAGCGGCCCGCTCGAAAGCACCGGCACGCCGGTAAAAGGTGTCTCGGCGCGCACCTCGCCATCAATGAGCAGACGGGCGGTCGCACCGTTGTAGGTTGCCTCGATGCGGTGCCACTGCCCATCGGTGACCGCGCTGTCGGAGAGGAGATGGAGCCATTCGGTTGACTCTATCTGGAAGAGTACCTTACCGGTTCCCGGTTCGATCCAGATGCCGTAGTTGCGATTGAGGCACGAGGGTTCGCTCTTACCGAGAATGCGCACCCAATTACTCGGAATAACCGATGTTTTCAACCACAAACGAATTGTCATCGCCGCGCCGAGATCGAGCCATTCGCTGTGCGGCACCGTCACCTGCCCCGCCGCACCGTTGAACGAGAGGGCGTTCCCCCAGCGACCTTCTCCCCACTCGACACCGACGAGCGACCCCGTAAGGTTGTTGCCCGAGGCGTCGAAAACGGTGTTACCGCCCCCTTCGTCGAACGAGAAACGCGCCCGCGCACTCGCAATCTCGGCTAGTTCCCACGCCTCGAGCACCCGATTGTAGATGCGGACATCGTCTATCCACCCGGGGAATTTCTGGCCAACGAGCACCCCGCCGTTGGTGTCGGCCGGCACGACATCTACTTGCGTCTCGCCGTGCCACACCCCATCCACGAAGATCTTCATCACCGATCCATCGTATATCCCCAACACATGGTGCCACCTGCCGTCAACGATCGAGGTCTGTGAGAACACCCCCTTCCAATCCTCGGGGATAGCGCTTGTCAACGAAAGAAGCACCTTCCCCTCGTTCCCGGGGTTGTCGGATCCGGCGACGAAGAGGCCATAGTTACGCACAAGATCGCCGTCCTTCTGGAGAATACCGACATACCCCGACGGCATAACAGAGAGTTTCACCCACGCCGCAACGGTGAACACGGTCAGTTTCAGCGATGCGTGTTCCGTCACCGCCACCGTCCCGCCGCCCGCAAAAGCAAGGCCATTTCCGAACCGTCCGGGGGCCCATGTCGCGCCGGTTATCACGCCGTTATTACCAAAACCGGAACGGTCGTCCGCCGTTTGACCCTTCCCCTCATTGAACGGGAGCAGCAGCACCGCACCGGGGTCGGTGAAACGCACACCGTCACCGCACCGGTTGAGCAGACAATCGTTGCGACAGGCATCGTTGTCGTCCTTGTTGCCGTCGTCGCACTCTTCGCCCTCGTCGAGCGTCCCGTTGCCGCAGGGAGACGGCGGTTCGTCATCATCGGGAAGCAGCCCGTCCTCGTCGGGTGTGAGGGTATCGTCCGCGCCATCGGGCGCCGTCTCTACCTCCGTGGTCGTTTCTGTATCACCGCTATCGTCGTTATTGTCCGTTTCATCGGGGAACACCACCGCTTCACTCTCGGTCACCTCCGTCCCGTCATCGCCGACAACCGTGCCATCGGGCCCCGGCGTCGTATCTACCATCGTCGGATCGGCACACCACCCCTCTTCGGTACAGGTCTGGCCATCCGGACAGTCGAACGAGGTAATGCACGGGATCGGTTCCTGCTTTTTCCCCGCGCAAGAAACCGCAACGGCGAAGAAAATTCCCACCATCACCTTCACAAAGATAAACCGTTTCATCATAAACTACTCTCCACGGAGTGTTCCCAAAATAAGCAAAAACACCCCCGCAAGGCTCTCACCGGCAATGAGACCCGATGCGGCGGGCACTATCTGTTCCTCCCAGTTCTTCTTTTTCCACGAGATGACGAGCACGACGAGTGCGCCGAGAAACATCGCCAGACACGATGAGAACGGTATCGTGAAGGCGAGACCGATCCCCATCGCCGATGGAGTGAATCGGGCGAGTTTCGGCGCAAACCGCTCGACGAGCGGTATCGCGATGCCGAGGAGCGCCCCGACGAGAATCGCCCAGCGGATAGAGACATCGAGGCTCGCGATACCCTCCGACAGGAGTTTCGCGACCGATGCCCAGATCTGCGCCGCCGGCGCCGGAAACATCTGGGTACCGAGCGCCTCGGGCCCCGGCACGAGGACATAGAAGACCGGCACCACGACGAAGGTACCCGCGAAAACGCCGATGAACTGCGCGAGGAACTGTTTACGCGGGTTGGCGCCCAGCAGATAGCCGCACTTGAGGCCGGTGAGGAGATCGGCCGAGGCGCCCGCGGCATCGGCGGTGATCGAGGCGGCCATGAGGTTCGGCACCATCCGTTTCGGGACCAGCACCCCGTAAACCAGTTGGGTCAGTTTACCCATCGCCCCGACCGGTGTCGTATCGGTCTCGCCGGTGGCGCGGCAGGCGACCATCGCAAGGACGAACGAAAGAGCGATGGCAACGAGCGACATCACGATGCCGACCTCGAACACGAAATACATGATGAGACAGATGCCCGCCGACACGACCGCCATACCGGCGGCGAACCACGACCCGGGGACCTCGATCTGTTCATAGGCGGTAAGTTGTCTCTTTTGTTTACGAAAAACATCTCCGAGTCCCGCAAAGGTCCGCATGATGACGCGCCACTGAAAGGCGAAGGCGGTAAGTCCCGCCATGACCATGACCGACGCACCGAACCAGAGACTCCATTTGACGATCGTACTATATAAAAATGTACCCTCCTCGCCGGGGTGGATGATACCCTGCGACGCGAGCCACGGCGCGACAACGGCATAGTTGAGCACCGCGCCGAAGAGGATGCTCCATGCGGTGCGCCACCCCATGAGCGCCCCGCCGCCCACCAGAAGCAGACTCGACTCAAGCGATATCGAGAACTTCTGCGCCCACTGGCCGAACACGAAATACTCATAGCGGACAAGCCCCAACAGATCTTCGCCGAGCATTTTATTGAGGATACCGACACCCGCCGTCGCAAAGAGCACCTTCGCGTTGCGCACCCCCTCGACACCCGACGAATAGAGACTCTTCAAGGTTTCGGCCGATGCCGTCCCTGATGGAAACGGCAGTTTCTCGACATTGATCATCTGCCGTTTGAGCGGTATCGCCATGAAGGTGCCGAGAAGCGCGATGAGCATGATCCACAGGCCGAGCACCACGATGTTGAGGTGGTGCCCCGTGACCAAAAGATATGCGGCGATCGCCGAGACGAGCGTCCCGCCCGTCGTATAGCCCGACGCCGAGGCAAGCGATTGCATGATGTTATTCTCGAGGAGCGTCATGTTCTGCGTGTGGAACACCTTCGCAATGACATTCCATATCGCGAACGAGAGGATGACCGCCGTTATCGCGACCCCGAACCCCCACCCGGTCTTGAGCCCGATATAGAGGTTGGTGAGCGACATGAAGCCGCCGAGCAGGATCCCCGTCACGACGGCACGGAGGGTCAGTTGCGGCTTATCGCCCTGATAGACCGTTTCGAGCCACCGTTGTTCCTCCTCCTCGGGGGTCGGTTTCCGTTCGTAATCGCTCATAGGGTGCTCCATAACTCAAAGATATTCCGTTATAATCAGCGTATAGACATTCACCTTGAACCACAGTTTTCCATAGGCATAGAACAACATGGCAAGCAGAGCAAGAAACATCACGAAAAACCCGATCCGCCGCCCGAGAAACTTGGCTCCTGTCCGCATAAGGAACTTCGAAAGTGTCGTTGCCCAACCATCGAGATAACTGTAAAGGGGCACGAGCACGACCACGAGCACTACCATCGTAATCGCTGTCGCAGTAACCGGAGAAAATTCGGCGCGCATCTGGGCAATGACGAAACGAGAACAGATATTCGCCAGTAGATTCGCCGCAAGCACCGAAACGAACATAAGGAGAAATTTGGTCATAGCGCCGCCCCCCCCATTTCGAGCGCCCACGCCGCCGCCGCCGCGAGGCTCCTTTCCGCCGCGATCCCTTTTCCCGCAATATCGAAGGCCGTACCGTGGTCCGGCGAGGTGCGCACCACCGAAAGGCCGACCGTTACATTGATCCCTTCGTGGAACGCGAACATCTTGAAGGGGGCGAGCACCTGATCGTGATAACACCCCACAAACAGATCGACGCCGGCAGCAAGCCCCTGCGCGAACAAGGTATCGGCTGCGAGCGGCCCCTCGATCGCGATTCCCTTGCGCCGCAGCAAAGTCACGGCTGGAACGAGCACCGACACCTCTTCGGCCCCGATCGTGCCCCCTTCTCCGGCATGGGGATTGAGACCCGCCAGCCATATCTTGGGCGACCGCCGCTTCCACCGACGGAACCACTCGTGAACGAGCGCCACCTGCCGCACGACCAGATCGGTCGAAAGCGCTGCCGGCACCGCCGCAAGCGGAATATGCCGGGTGAGCGGCAACACCATGAGCCGGGAACTGCCGAGCACCATCGCCACCTCGTCGGAGCGTTTCCCGTCGAGCCGCGCGAGCAGTTCGGTATGCCCGGTAAATCCGGGACGCGCAAGGGAAACCGCCTCCTTCGCGAGCGGCAGGGTAACGAGCGGCACACCGCGCTGTTTTGCCTCCCGGTAGGCGACCTCGACCGCCTGTGCCGCCGCCTCGCCGGCGATGGAAGACACCTTCCCCGGTTCAGGGTGGTAGCGCACATTGAGATCGGCGACCGCAAAATCGAAGGGGATACCGATCTCCCGCGACCAGTAGAGGAGCGCCGTTCGATCGCCGACACACAGCAGCGGCAGATCGGGACGAGCCTTGTGAAACCTCAGTAAAATCTCGGGGCCAATACCATTGACATCGCCAAGACTCACCACCAATCGCGGGTCACTCATGGCACCACTATCTCCTGCTCACGATCAGCGCAGTTGTCGTATTCATCGCAGGCAATCACCGTCACCACGCGCTGTCCCTTCCCTACCGTCGAGCGGGTGATCGGCTTTGCCGGCGCCCCTCGTTCATCGAAGGCCGTTACCTCGATGAAGAACCGGCGCGGTCCATAGTCGCCTGTGCTTGCCATACCGGCATCACCGCAGAGGTAGTAGTCGCAGACAAACTCTTCCTTCACCGTCGAGAGCCCCGTGACGAAATCGTAGCCCGGCCGTTCGAGGAGAAGGTTCCCCTTTTCGTCCGTTACCCGAACCGCAGTACGGCGCGGCGGAAGCGGCCACGGATTGTTGTCAATAAGGTCGTAAGTCTCTATAACGACACGGAAATCCTGCGTTATCGCCGCCGGATCGAGCACCCTCGTGCGCCCGTCATCCACCAGCGTCACCGCGACAATGTTGGGGGGTACGGTGTCGGGATGCGGCAAAAGCATCTGGAGCCCGTCGAGCGGCAAGAAGTCGCGGGTAAAGGTATTGAGATGGAGGTGGTGGAACGGTTCGTTGGTGTAGCCGGTTTCGGTCACCGTCCACGAGACGATGAAGCCAATCTCGGCACCGACCGGCAGTATTTCGGCGCTCCTTTTCGCCTCTTTCACCGCCTCGCTCACGCTGTCGGGATCTATGTGATGGTACTGGATCGTCAGCCCGTTCACCGTTTCGATGACCACCTCGAAGTACATTCGGTTTTTCGCGGTTCCGCCCGAAAGATCGTAGTAATCGTAGCGCACCACGCGCCCCGGCAGTATGTTGTACACGACCGAGTTTTCGGGCATCACGATATCCACGCCGGGATGGAAGTACTCGTCGCCGGCAAGCGGCGAGTAGTCTTGGAAACTATTCACCGTGTGGCCGACCGGGTGTGGTTTGTCTTGCGGCGCAAAGGGCCACGACATCGTCCGCTCGGGAACGAGCAAGAAGGCATCGAGGGCTACGCGGTGCTCCGGAAGCGCGCACCGCCGCTCGGCCGTTCCTTGTCGAATCGTCACGACCGGCGCCGCTGTCGGATCGCCCGCTGGACATTCTTCAGGAATCTTCGTCTGTTCGAGTATCTCGTAAACCGCGGCAAGATCATCGGCATGCATCACGAACGAGGCATCTGCGGTGCCGACGGTGCGATTGACCAGCCCATCCGCCAAAAAGAGCATCGCCGACTGGCGCGAGGTCTCCCGCTCGATGGAAACGAAAACCGCCGGCTCGGGACGCCGGTCGGTCGCCGCGCTGTCGCACGAAACAAGGAACAGGAGGAACACCACCGCACCGATGGGCACGACCATCCTCCGAAAATGAGAGAGAAAGCGAAAGGAGCGGGAACTACACGCGCCGTTTGCGCATATTCTTCCGGCGACGCCGTTCGGCCTCTTCGCGTTTCCGCCGATCGCGGACACTCGGCGGTTCATAGTGCCGCCGCTTTTTGAGCTCCTTGAAAAGTCCTTCGAGCGCCATCTTCTTCTTGAGGACTTTAATAGCACGCTCGAGATCGTCCGATACGGTCACTTCGAGAGGCCCGATGATCTTCGCACGCTTCATGCAGTGTTCACCACCTTTCGCTAGGGTTAAGTTGTTGCTTCTTCCGAACCAAGGAACGGAAAACAGAGGGCGATTGTAGCCGGAAACGGTGTTTGCGCAAGATTTTTTTGGGACAACGCTCCCGAATCGTTGCCATCGGCGCTCCGCACGCTATACTATTTTCACTACCATGTGAGGGAGGGCGCCATGCTCCGCATCATCCGCACCGACGATCCGTTCTACAGCATCCTTACCGCCAAGGGGCGCGCCGACTGGGGCGTCGGCGACGCCGCGGCGCTCCTCGACCGCGTGATCGCCGCAATACGGAACGGCGAACCGGTTGCCGTCCCCTACGCCGAACATCTTCTCACCACCGAGGAGCGGGCGCTCCGTTTCCTCGACGCTGCTTTCACCGCGACGAAGGAGGTCGTTCTCTACTGCCGCGATCTTTCGCTTCCGCCGGTCCTCCTCCGCTATGCCCTCATCGAGGAGGCACCCGATCACCGCGAGGAATTCCTGCCGCGCGTCGAGCATCTTCCCTTCTCTCCCGAGACGCGCCGGGCGATCGCCGAGAACATCCGCGGATTCCCCGCGACACGCCTGTCGGCGCTTCTCGACGAACTGGCGACGAGACCCGAAGAGAAGGCGATACCGACGCTTCTTTCCCACAAACGGGCGCTCCTCAAGCGCAACACTGTGCTCGAGGCGGTCGCCGTCGAGAGCGGCCTCGCCGACATCGGGGGCCTCGCCGAACTCAAACAGTGGATCATCGAGCGGCGCGGCAACTTCTCACCCGAAGCGCGCACCTTCGGTATCCCGATGCCCAAAGGACTTCTCCTCCTCGGCGTGCAGGGATGCGGCAAGAGTCTTACCGCCAAGAGCATCGCGAACATCTGGCGATTTCCGCTCGTCCGGCTCGACTTCGTGAACCTCTTCCGGCAAGAGCGGAGCGTCGAAGAACTCATGCGCGATGCCATAGCCGCCGCCGAATCGTTTGCCCCCATCGTCCTCTGGATAGACGAGATCGAAAAAGCGCTCTTCCAAGAGGCGCAATCGGCCGAAGTGCGCCGTGTCCTCGGCTGGCTCATGACTTGGATGCAGGAAAAAACCGTCCCCGTCTTCCTTGTCGCCACGGCGAACAATGTCGAGATACTGCCGCCCGAACTGCTTCGCAAGGGGCGTTTCGACGAGATATTTTTCGTGGACCTCCCCTCGATCGAAGAGCGCACCGAGATACTCCGCATCCATCTCACGCGGCGCAGCCGCGACCCGAACACCTACGACATCGCGAAGATCGCCGCCGCCGCCGAACACTTCTCGGGCGCCGAACTCGAACAGATCGTCATAGATGCCCTCGTCGCCGACTACGCGAAAGGGCGAGATCTTACCCAGAAAACGCTCGAAGAGGTGCTCCGCCGCACCGTGCCGCTCGCCGTCACCTACGAGGAGCAGATAAAGAAACTCCGAATATGGGCCCGCGGGAGGGCACGCAACGCCTCGGGGAATCTCCGCATCGAAGCGCTCTTCCAATCGCCCTAGCACCACGCGATGTACCTCTCGGAACTTGCGGCCGTCGCCGCAACCATCACCGACCTCGGCGCTGGCGCGCTCGTGAACACCGTCTATCGTTCCTGCGGCGGAACACTCGTCAAACTCTACGGTGCCCGCGAACCGCTCGAGGGAATCTTCTTCTCGACCGACCGCCGCCTCTTTTTCCCCGTCCGCACCATCGCCTCGTTCCCCCGCGAGGAGATAACGACGCGCGAATCGGCGCTCCGCAAATACCTCGGCGGCAAACCGCTCGTCGCAGCGGCAGTTGAATCGTCATACGGCCGCGTCGTCACCGTGCGCTTCGGCGCCGTGACACTCATCGTTCCGCTCTTTGCCGGCAAAGCGGTGTTCATCCGTGACGAACAAGACAACCTTCTTTGGCAGGAACACCCCGATGCACCAATCGAGCCGCTCACCGCACCGCTCGCCGACCGCGAACCCCGTGTCAGCGACCCGTTCGACTGGGAGGCGCGTTTCCTCGTCGAGGAACACGCGCGTCGCGACGAAGAGCACCGCCGCCATCTCGAGGCGATGCGGCGCACCCTCAGCGAACGCATCGCCAAGATGCGCGCCGAACAGCGGCGGGCGATCGAACGCGCCGAAAAGCACCGCGCCGACGCCGAACTCATCAAGACATGGCTCTACAGCCTGCCGGCGCAGGAACGACGACCATCGCTTACCCTTGTGGACCGCGAAGAAAAAGAGAAAACCATAGCGCTCGACCCCGAGCGAACCATCGCCGAGAACATGCGCGACCTCTTTGCCGAGGCGAAACGGCTCCAGCGCGGCGCCGTGACCCTCGAGGCACGCATCGCCGAAAACGAACGGGCACTCGCCGCACTCGACCAGACTCCGGCCTCGCCCAAACGCCTTACCATCGCCGAGCGTCGCGGGACCTCCGCGAA
>CALITV010000010.1 GCA_938048925.1 uncultured bacterium
GACCGCGCCGAGATCATCGTGATGCGCGAGAACTTCCACGGGCGGACCACGACCATCGTCGGCTTTTCGACCGATCCCGATGCCTACACCAATTATGGTCCCTTTACCCCCGGCTTCGTCCATGTGGACTTCGACGACCCCGAGGCAGTGGAGCGGGCGATCACGAAAAACACCGTCGCAGTGCTCGTCGAGCCGATTCAGGGCGAGGCGGGCGTCCGTGTGCCGCGCGACGGCTATATGAAACGGCTCCGCGAGATCTGCACCAAACACAAGGTGCTCCTCGTCGCCGACGAGGTGCAGACCGGCTTAGGGCGTACCGGAAAAAAATTTTGTTTTATGCACGACGGTATCGAACCTGATGTCATCATAATGGGCAAGGCGCTCGGTGGCGGGATGTTTCCGGTTTCGGCGGTTGCGGCGAACAAGGATATCATGGGCGTTTTCACCCCGGGGACCCATGGCTCGACCTTTGGAGGCAACCCGCTGGCGTGCGCCGTTGCGATAGCGGCGATAGATGTTCTCGAGAACGAGCGTCTTGCCGAGCGGTCGGCCGAGATGGGCGCCTACTTCATGGGGAAACTTAAGGAACTTCAGGCGCGTTCGAAGAAGATAAAGGAGGTGCGCGGGAAAGGGCTCCTCATCGGTGTCGTCATGGATAAAGAGGTTCTTTCCCAGGCGGGCGAAAAAGCGCGCAAATATACCACTGCCCTGAAAGATCGCGGCGTGCTGGCCAAAGAGACGCACGACTGGATCATCCGCTTTGCGCCGCCGCTCGTCATTACCAAAGAGGAGATAGACTGGGCGATGGGGGTCATTTCCGAGGTGCTTGTGTAACCCTCGGAGGGAAGGTCGTGTCGCGGGGGGTACTTTATGCTGTGCTCTTTTTCGTCTTTACCGTCTTCGCTTCGATAGCCACGGTTTCCTGCTCTTCGGGAAAGTCGTCGCCACATGATGAGAACATCACCGATGACGACGGTGTCGTGAGCGGGAATGATCGCGCGGATGAGACGATGAGTGAAGCGGGAGAGATGCCCGCCGATGATTTCGATGACGTCCTCCTGTCTTCCGATGAGGATGCGTTCCTTTTCGACGCAGAGAGTGAGCCGATTGACGAGGATGTTGTTTGTCAGGCGACCTTCTCGGGGATGTACGACATTATCGGGCAGGATGGGATCGGCACTTATATCGGTGTCGGCGAAGTCCGCGAGACGGGCTATGGCGTCGCTTCGGTCATTCGCACGATACGCTATGACGAGCCGGTGCGCTGGAACGGTTACCGGGTGGCACAAGCGATGACCGGAACTATCGCGGGCGACTACCGGGGGCTTTACCTCTATTTCAAACTCGATGCCGGTGGTTTTGTGGCGCAGGTAAACGGCAATATGCGTCCGGTTCCGGAGGTGCCGATCATCGGGCTAGCCGGTCCGTGGTTTTCGGCACCGGGGTGCGGCGCCTATCAGACCACGGTAACGCCGGCGGCCCCGGCGACGGAGGGCGGATTTTCCGAGCGTTGGGTATGGCGTGAACCGCCGGGCGATGCTCCGCTCTGGGAGAATGAGCGGGTCGAAATACCGGCAAACCCCGAACCGTCTGCTGCCGAGAAGGCGACGATCTACCAAACCTACGCTTCGTTCCATGCGTTAGCGACGGTTCAGCCGTACCTCGATCGGGACGACTTCAAGAAGATGGTCCATTACATGATCGTTGACCCGACCGATCGCAATTTTCTGCACGACAACCCCGACACGATCCGGGTCATTCAGCGGCCGGTGAACGACTGGACGCTCGCCGAGGCCGAGATGCGCCACAGCGCCTTCGCCCATACGCTCGCCGAGAAAGCGGTATACTTTTCTGATGTCGTGCAAGAGACGATGATCAACGAACTTGGCATGATGGCGCACTGGAACGATGCTCTCCAACGCTATGAGCAGGACGGCGATAGTCTGCTCTGGACCGGTGTCTATGTCGCAACGATGGCGTGGCGCTACCTGCTCGATCATTCCTCGGAGGCCTTCGAACGCATGATAAAATCGCTCGAAGGGATTCTTTTGTGCGTCGAGATCGTGCCCGATAAGACGACCTTTGCACGCACCGTCCGGCTCCATGTGGATGACGGAGACCCCGAGTTTCACGAGGGGACCGGTCAGTACACCGGTATTGACTGGAAAGAGGGCGGCAACAACGATATGTTCAAAGGCATTATCATCGGGGCGTATTGGGGCTGGATCGTTCTCACCGGCAGCACCGATCCGCGGGCGCCGACCCTTAGAAACCGTCTGCTGAATATGCTTGTGCGATTGCATGATCATTGTGAGATTGCGCGGGATCTGCGCATGAATCAACTCGCGATTTCACTTTTGCTCTATATGATGACCAAAGGAACGCTTTCCGAGGCGATCTACAAGAACGAAAGTCAGACCATCTGGAATTATGTCAGCACCTATGTCGAGCAAGGCGGCGTGCCGATCAACGAATATGGCATCAGCGACTGGTCGGGAAATCATCTCGGCGTTTGGGAGTTCTTCATTCTCCGTGAGGCGTACGCGGCGGTCGGCGACGGCACCCGCGTCGGCGACCTGCAGGCGGCGCTCTATGAAAAGGGGGACGCGATGCGGCCGGCGCGGCAAGGGCTTTTCCAACTCATCGTCGGTGCAGTCGGTGTGCCGCAATCGCCCGAGGACATCGCTTCGGGCATCGAGCGTCTCCATGAAGTGCCGCTCGTGCGCGGCCTCTATCCGGTTGATCGCCGCTGGAGCCCCGATTTCTGCGTCTCACCGATCCCCGAACTCTTCTGGAAGAACGATTGGACTACCTCCGATCGTACCCAGAGTCTTCGGGCGTACCCCCTCTACGAAATGGGGACATCGAACTACTACTGGAAAGACAACATCTACAAAGGCATCGTCGGCGGCGTCGGAACCGGCGGCGATACCGGTCTCGATTTCCTTGTCGGCTATTGGTTCGCCCGGCGCTATGGCCTCGTCTCGGAGACCGATTGAGATTTCTGCGATCACGAAACTCGGCGAAGAATCTACTTGAACGCCCAGTCGGTGCCGGTGGGGGTATCTTTCACGGTTATACCCAGAGCGTCGAGGCGTGCGCGCACCTCGTCGGCAGCGGCGTAGTTCTTCGCGGCACGGTGGGCGTTCCGCTCGGCGATGAGGGATAAGACCGTCTCGCGCGCGAGGCTGTTTCTGATGAGTTGCTTTTCTCGTACCGCCTCGCGAAGCAGCGTGGAATCACCGTGTAGAATGCCGAGTCGCGTGCCGGTCTCGCGGAGCGCCGTGACTGCGGCGGCTGCCTCCTCGGGAGCAGGGCGCGTCTTCTTGCTCGCGAGCGTATCGTTGAGCGTCTTGCCGAATCCAATCATCGCGGCGATTGCACGCGGTGTGTTGAAGTCATCGTCCATCGCCTCGTCGAACTCGCTGAGGAAGGCGCGTGTCCGCTCGCTGGGCACCGGTGAAGCGTCGCCGGCGACGCCGGCGAGTGCTCCGAGTGTCTCGGCGAAATAGAGCAAGCGTCGCTCGGTCTCGTCGAGGCCGCTGTAGGAGAAATCTATCGGTGTCCGGTAGTGTGTCGAGAGCATGAACAGGCGCACCACTTCGGGATGATAGCGTTCGAGGAGGTCATCTACCGTGATGAAGTTGCCGAGCGACTTCGACATCTTCTCTCCTTCGACCGTGAGAAATCCGTTGTGCACCCAGTATTTCACGAACGGCTTGCCGGTCGCCGCTTCCGATTGAGCGATCTCGTTTTCGTGGTGCGGGAAGATGAGATCGCGGCCGCCGGCGTGCATATCGAAACTCTCACCGAGGTAGCGCATGCCCATCGCCGAACATTCGATGTGCCATCCCGGACGTCCCCTGCCCCACGGAGAATCCCACCACGGCTCGCCCGGCTTTGCCGCTTTCCACAGGGCGAAGTCGAGCGGATCGCGCTTGCCCGGCTCCGGCTCGACCCGGGTGCCGGAACGGAGTTCCTCGATGTTCCGGTTAGAGAGTTTTCCATAGCCGGGAAACTTGCCGACGGAGAAGTAAACCGAGCCGTCGTCGGTTGCATAGGCGAATCCGTTAGCGACGAGTTTCCCGACCAGCGCGATGATGTCGGGGATGTGTTCGGTCGCCTTCGGCTCGACATCGGGCCGCAGGCAGCCGAGCGCGTCAACGGCCCGGTAGAATGCCGCAATGTTCTCGGCTGAAAGTTCCTCACAGGAGATACCTCGCTCGTTCGCTCGCTGAATTATCTTGTCGTCCACATCGGTGAAGTTGCGCACATAGGTAACGGTATAGCCGCGGTGACGCAGATGGCGGACAATGGTGTCTATCGCGATCTCCTTGCGTGCGTGGCCAATGTGCGGCTTGTCATAGACCGTCATGCCGCAGGCATAGATGCCGATGTGGTCCCCAGCGAGCGGTATCAGATCTTCCTTCTTTTCGGAGAGCGTGTTGTAGAGGCGGATCATGTGATTCTCCGGATATGCTTATTCATACAAAACGAGAGTATAGTGGCTGGTTCCGATCTGTCAAATCGCAGATGGCAAACGGCGAATATTCTGTGACGCAACAATAACTAAACAATATCTTAACTGTTCGAAACAATGAAGATTTTTTCCTTCAAAACGGATGTCGTGGCTCCTAATAACTAACCGAACGATTTTGTTTGTGAAAAAATACCGCGGAATAGTTGACTCTCCCCAGCGATAGCGTACTATACTCCTTGCACCCCACAATATGTTGTGGTGCAAATGTGAATCCACGGCATTAAGATAGGAGACTCACGGGGGATAGGACAATGCAATCGCGTTCTTCGATCCGGTTCATCAGAAAAAGAAACAATGTGCTTGTAGAATTTAACCCGCAGAAGATCGCCGACGCAATCTTCAAGGCGGTACAGTCGGTCGGTGGAAATGACCGTGTCCTTTCGGAAAAGATAGCCGACAAGGTCGTCGGCTATCTTGAGATTCTCTATAAGGACGGCGGTTACCCCTCGGTCGAGTCGGTGCAGGACCTCGTCGAGAAGATCCTCATCGAGGAAGGACATGCAAAAACGGCCAAGGCGTATATTCTGTACCGGGAGAAGCGGGCTGAACTACGCCGATCGCGCGAGGTCTTCAACGAGGCGAACAAACTGCTCGACAACTATCTCACCCGCGAGGATTGGGAGGTCAACGAGAACTCGAACATGACTTACTCGTTGCAGGGGCTCAATAACTACATATCGAACGCCTTCACGAAGCATTATTGGCTCCATAAGATATATCCGCAAGAGGTGCGGGAGGCGCACGAACGTGCCGATTTCCATATCCACGATCTCGGTCTTCTCTCCGTTTACTGTTGCGGGTGGGATCTCAAGAAACTGCTTCTCGACGGGTTCCGCGGCGCCCCGGGCAAGATCGAATCTCGTCCCGCCAAGCACCTCCGGACTGCCCTCGGTCAAATCGTAAATTTCTTCTACACCTTGCAGGGAGAATCGGCCGGCGCGCAGGCGTTTTCCAGTTTCGATACCTATCTTGCGCCGTTCATCCGCTACGATGGGCTTTCCTATGAGCAGGTCAAGCAGATACTGCAGGAATTCCTCTTCAACATGAACATTCCGACCCGTGTCGGTTTCCAAACCCCTTTCACCAACATTACTATGGACATCGTTCCGTCGGGGCAGACCGCCGAGGATCCGGTCATCATCGGTGGCCAGTTGATGGATGCCCGTTACAAGGATTTCGAGCGCGAGATGGATATATTCAACCGTGCCTTCATCGAGGTCATGACCGAGGGAGATGCCAAGGGACGCATCTTCACCTTCCCGATACCGACCTACAACATCGTCAAGAATTTCGATTGGGATCGCCCCGTCGTCAAAATGCTTTTCGAGATGACGGCGAAGTACGGCATCCCGTACTTCGCCAACTTCGTGAACTCCGACATGTCGCCCGACGATGTCCGCTCGATGTGCTGCCGACTTCGCCTTGACAATCGCGAACTGCTCAAGCGGGGCGGCGGACTGTTCGGGTCAAACCCGCTCACTGGTTCCATCGGCGTCGTCACGATAAACTTGCCGCGCGCGGCCTATCTCGCGAAAGACGAAGATGACTTCAGGCGCCGCGTCGAAAACCTCATGAGGATAGGGAGTCTTTCCCTCGAGATAAAGCGCAAGATGCTCGAGCAGTACACGGCCGACGATCTCTATCCTTTCTCGAAGTACTATCTTTCCGATGTCTATATGCGGTCCTCTTCTTACTGGAGCAACCACTTCTCCACGATAGGGCTCGTCGGGATGCACGAGGCGGCGCTCAACCTGCTCCATGTCGGCATCCAGACACCCGAGGGACGCGACTTTGCGCTCAGGACGCTCGCGTTCATGCGAGAAGTACTTACCGAACTGCAGAAGGAGACGGGGCATCTCTACAACCTCGAGGCGACACCGGCGGAGGGAACATCCTACCGCCTTGCGCTCAAGGACAAGAAAGAGTTCGGCGACATCATTACCTCGGGCAAAGAGGAACCCTATTACACCAACTCGAGCCAACTGCCAGTTGATTTCTCCGACGATATTTTCGAAGTGCTCGAACATCAGGACGCACTCCAGACCTCCTATACCGGCGGCACGGTGGTGCACCTTTTCGTTGGCGAGAAGATAGAGAGCGGCGAGGTTTGCAAGCGGCTCGTGCGCAAGATCGCCGGCCGCTATCGCCTGCCGTACTTCACCATATCGCCGACCTTCAGCATTTGTCCGGTTCACGGCTATATCGCCGGAGAGCATAAAGAGTGTCCCCATATGATCGCCTCAGATGAAGTTCGGACGACTGCGACAGTGCAACCATCTGCGATAAACTGAAGGAGGATTCTCATGAGCGTCAAGAAGGTCGCCTGCGGCCAAAAAACAGAAATCTATAGCCGCGTGGTCGGCTACTATCGTCCGGTGCAGAACTGGAACAAGGGGAAGCGCGA
>CALITV010000011.1 GCA_938048925.1 uncultured bacterium
CGCTTGGGGGAAAAAGATCGATGTTTCCAGAAGAACCCTTACATGCGGTGAACGACATCGCAAGCGCCGACAAGATAACGAAAAAAACAACCTTTTCCATACCGCGCCTCCTTCTCCATAGTGTTGTGTACCGAAAAACGCTTTCTCTTCTAGTGCAAAAGAGAATCTCTGTCAAGGATATCGGCATGTTTCGACTAACCGCCGTCCGAGAGGTCGCGATCGTATCCGGCGATCGTTTCACGGAAAGAGGGTTCATCCCTCGGAGGGATCCGGGCGGTGACGCTTCCGTGCCGTTTGAACGGATCAATGATGCGTCCCCGGCCGCTCCCCTCGTACTGGAGTTGATAATGAAGGTGCGGCGCGAACGAGCGGCCGGTGTTTCCGACATCGGCGATGTGGGCGCCCGCCGCGAACCGTTGACCCGACTTCGCATGGATCTTATCGAGGTGCAGGAGTATCATCCAGACGGCCGGGTCGGTATCGAGACGTGCGAGAAGTGAGTAGCCATTGAACCGCGTCTTCCAGTTGGTCTTCTCCACGACACCGCTCCATGGCGCATAGACCGGCGTCCCCACGGGCGCTTTGAAGTCTATTCCGTCATGTTTCGGACGACGGTCTCGAAGAAGCGAGGTTATCTGTATCCACTCTTTGAGCGGCGCATTCTTCATCATTGGTTCGACGCGCGTTCCGTCGGCATAGTAGTAGGCGGGGAACGGCCAATCGGAGGCTTTGAACTGGTAGATCTTCAGTTCCTTGTCCAAACGCACCGACCGATAACGCATCGCGAGGATTTCTATCTCGTCGGGAATATCCCTTCGCGACTGCTGTTCCTCGGAAGACACTGTTCGAAAAAGGATATCCAACCTATCGCCCGGATAGACCTCCTTCCGCATATCGAGGCTCCACATAAGGTTGCGCGCCACATGGGCCGATAAACGGTCGGCGAGTTTTTTTATCCCTGTTTCCCGCGCAATCCGGTTTACGCCTTCATCGTCGGAAAAAGTGTTGAAAAACGAGGACCTAATGGTCATTGAAAGACGATACCTTTCGGGGTGCGCGGGAGCCGGTCCCCCAGCCGGTGTCTTTTCCGCCGCCGCTTCCGAGATCGGCACCGGAGCCGATCTCGCGGCATCTTCTCCTCCGGTACCCGAACCACCGGCAACCTCGGAAGATCCTCCTCCGTGACGAGTCACGACGACCAGTATGGCAAGCGCGATGAACGCGCTCAAAGCAACGGCAAAAAGGAGCGGCCATCGCAAACGAGTAGCAGCCGAATGAGTTTCTTCGGACACCATCAGAACACCATGACTATTCCGGCTTCCATATACGGTCGGTCTCTATCAATTTCTGGTTGAGATAAACCATTTGAAGGAGCCCCCTCAGTCGCTCCTGAAAAGCCGGAGCGACCTTGCCGACAAGATTAGTCCGTTCGTTCGGGTCTTCACGAAGATCATAGAGATATTCGCGATTGCTCCGGAGATGGTGGACATATTTCCAGCGCCCGCCGTCGATGACGCCGAGATAGGTGCCGTTGTAGGGCTGAATGAGAAATATCGGCTGCTGCGGCTTACCGGCGAACATCGAAACACCGCGGAAATGGTGTCGTTTCGGACGAATGCCGACCAGATCGAGCAGGGTCGGAGCGATGTCCATTTGGCAAAAAGCGCGATCGGTAACCCGCGTCGGCTTGAATCTCCCCGGCGCAATCAGGAGAAAGGGGGTACGGAAGAATTCCTCGTACCACGCCGACTCGTTGTGGAAGTAGCCGTGTTCGCCGAGCGGATAACTGTGATCCCCGGTAACGATGACGATGGCATCTTTGAAGTGGGGGCGTTTCGCCAATTCTTCGAAGAAGACGGGAAGTTGCTCGTCGGTCAGACGAATGCTGTTCGCATAGTGCTGGGGCAGATTCTTCGCCTCCGGGTAGATGCGCCGCTTTTCGACGGGGACCTTGTCGAAACGCATGTGATTCATGACGGTGTGAAGAACGACAAACACCGGTCTGCCGCCTTCGGCAACATCTTTCTTCCCGTCGAGATATTCGAAAACATGCCGATAGAACAGGTGATCCTCCATCCCCCATCCCCACATTTGCCCCTTCTCTTCCTCACTGAGAAACGGCAGTGCGGAGAGCGCCTCCTCGAAACCGTTCTTCTTGACGAAGTTTCCCGTGTTGTCGAAGTTTATGTTTTTGTAGGCTTTGAAAAAAACGGTGTAGTAGCCATTATCCCTCAGGACCTGTGCGAGCGATTGAAAATGAGTGTTGGTATAACTGGTGAAAACCTTCTGCTTGAAACTGGGAATGAGAGAAAAGAGCGTCGCGAACTGCCCTTTCGATGACTGGATCGAGTTGCTGTAGAAACGCTCGACATACAGCCCCTCTTTGATCTTCTCGTTGAAAAACGGGGTATAGACCTCGCCGCTCGGCGTTTTGGCCTCCACCACTTTTGCCGAGAACGACTCGATTTCGAGAATGAAGATTGAAGGAAGCCTCGCTGCTTGGCGCTGCATAATGAGGCTCTTATCGGTTACGATGAAGGGATAGGAATCGGGGTCAACCTCTTCGGCAAGATGGTAGAGATCGTTGCGGCGCAGATAGTCGTACGAAGAACGCAGGAGCATGCCGAAGTCATCGTGCAGATTGTAAGGGCTCAGTAGAACGAGCAGATAGAGCGGAACCGCGACGATGGCGGCCACCAAGCGCTTCCAGCCCCGTGCGTATTCATCGGCGATGCGGCGACGAAGGAAAGGAACCGCACAAACTGCGGCAATGAGCGCAACGCCGATAAGGAAGACATGAATGCTGATGCTGTCAACGATGACGAGCAACGCCTCCTCGTTGAAGGTTTCCTCGGCATTGTCGAGAAAAAGGGCTATGTCAAAGGGTATTTTTGCTCGAAAATGATAGGTGGCAAAAAGGTGGTAGATGCTCGCATAGAGGACCCACAACACCAGATAGGAACGCTGTCCCCGGGAGAAAAGAGTTCCTATGACGAACCAGCCGAGGAGCACTCCCGCCCAACTTCCTCCGATAAGAGCCATATCTTCGAAGGCGAG
>CALITV010000012.1 GCA_938048925.1 uncultured bacterium
TCGGGTGCCGGTTCGGCGGTGTCGAACAAGCCGGCGCGGTTGTAGATTTGGAGCGCCTGCGCCTCGGTGCATACGGCGCAGAAGGGATCACCGAGCCTCCGCATTTTGCACGACTCTTGGGGACGAAACATCCCCGTTGACTGGTAGCGCGCCCCTTCGAACATGCCGATATCCTCATGATAGCCAGCGTTCTCTGGCGTCGGCAGCGGGGTGAGAGGCGAAATCCATTCACCCCACTTTATCTTTTCGCGATCGAAGTCGTAGGCATACGAGACATTTGGTTCCCAGTCCCCGTCGGGATAGCCGGGGTAAGGATTCTCGTATTCGTCAGCGAGCAGGCCGAACGAGTGACCGAACTCGTGAATCGCTATTTCAGAAGAAAAGAGGTTGGTGGAGGCGACAAGAATCGTCGCGCCGCCGGAGCCACCATAGACGGGGTCGTTGACGATGACGAGAGCGGCATCATGCGCGGCGATCGAGTTGGCAATACCGAGGACCGTTTCTTCGTCCACGCAGATAAGACGCGCTATCCCGTAGCAGCCATAGAAGGCACCGAGCGCCGTATCGGCGGTGGTCGGCGGATTCTGTTCGGGGTGGTCAGCACCGCTCTCGTTCGAGACGACATCGGCACGGTAGATGTTGAAAGCACCGCGTCGTTCTTTCCACGGAGATGTCGCAAAGAAATCGTCGAGCACCACCGCGGTGTCGTCCTTGAACTTCTCCATCTCGGCAGCGGTGTAGCCATCGCCCATGATAATCCATACGATACGCTTTTCGTCGGGGCCGGTGTCCTGTATCTTCTCCACCGTGTAGGGAGGCAGTAGTGGTGGGAGCGGAAACCGGGACGGCCTGCGGAGCGCGGCGAGCGGCCTCAGTGCGGTGGGTGGTATAACGGTGAGCGAGGCACCGCGATAAGCAAGATCAGCGCGGTAGAGCATAATCTCGTCCCATCGAAGCCCCTCGGGAAGGTACGCCGTTCCAACGCGGCTTCCCGGTTCGCGCGCAGGGATAAGCGCAAGGGATGTCCGATACACTGGCGATTCGTCGTGTATGGCGACGAGTATAAACGGTGCAGTCAGACGCCAATCGCGCCCCGTCTTGCCGGTCCCGACGGTTAGAGTGACACCTATCTCGTAACGGTCACTATGTTCGATCACCGTCACGAGTTCGGAGGCAACAAGAGAAGCGGTAAGAAGCAAGAAAACAAGAAGGAAAAACCCTTTCATGGAGGCCCCCTTTGGTTGTTGCGAATACTGCAGAGAGGAGAATAGCGAAACAGAGAAATCGGTCAATTTTCTCAAAAATTTCCTTCGAGTTTCATTTCCGCTATAGTCTCCTTCATGCGTAGTCTCATTCCCTGTATAGCAGCGTGGTGGAGTCTTGCGGCGCTCGCTGCCGAACCAACCGGCAATCCCTTCCTCTTTCCGTGGGATGTCCGCGAACCGCAGGGACAGTATGAGGGAAGCCCGCTCATCAATCTTCTTCCCGAAGACACGGTAATCTGGGAAACGGTGGATAGTGCCCGTGAGTACCGTACCGAACCGATGGCTGCCGCACCATATCCTGCTACCGGCACGGTGCCGTTCCTCGGGTATCTTCCCCATCTTGCATGGCTCACCAACGGGGTGAATCGGCCTGTGTATGTCCAGCCGCTCCAGAAACTGCGAAGCACCATCTTCGTCGCAAGCGATCCGCTTACGCTCTATGGTAAAGGGGGACTCTCCGTCGAGAAGGGTGCGAATGCGCTCATCGAGGAGGCGGGAAGCCTTGCGGTGCACGACCGTTTCGGCGCCTACTGGAGTTTCCGGCACCGCTGGGGAGAGGGCGATCAGACGAACGAGATACACCGTGCCTACGCTACGCTGCGTTTCGGCAAGTTCACCGTCGAAGGGGGGCGCGATTCGATCAACTTCGGCCCTGGCGAGTGGGGACTCCTTCTTTCGTCGAACGCCGCGCCCTTCTGGCTGCTCAAGTTCCAGAACAATGCACCGATGGATTTCTTCGGGAAGTGGTCGTTTCTCCTGCTCAACGGCTGGTTGTTCGACCGGCGCACCGACCACAGCAATCCGCAACTCTTCGCAGCACGCGTCGTCTATCAGCCGGTCGGCTGGATCGAAATCGGGGTGACGCGCACCGAACTCTACGGCGGCAGCGGGCGGCCGACCTACAAAGTGCACGAGTTCCCCGAGGTTGTCTTCGGCGGCAAGGACAATATTCCCTACAGCCGCTTCGACAACGACGGCTACGCGGCGATAGACCTTTCTTTCTCGCTCCCGATGGAACGCTGGACCGGTGGTAAGGTTCGTTCACTCCGCATCTACTTCCAAGAGGCCGGCACCGACATCGCGGCGCCGTGGCAGCCGGAAGACAGGATATTCACTTTTCCGTGGCTTTTCTTTCACCTGTTCGAACGCGCCTATCTCATGGGGATGACATTGGCGCTGCCCGACCATTTTTTCCGCATCGAGTACGCCAAGACCGCCTACAGTTTCTACCGCCACCATCAGTATCCGAGCGACGGCTACACCTACCGGGGGCTTTCTCTCGGTTACCCATTCGGGCGCAACATTCAGAGCATCTTCTTCAAACACCGCTGGTTTGCGGCGCCGCGGCTCACCCTCGAGTATCGCCTCGGCCTCTACCAAGGCCCGGCGCACGGCAGCCCCGATCATAAAAACGAGTTCGCCCTCGCGCCGCTCTTTACCCTCCACGGCGGCATGACCCGCTACTGGGGCGAGGCGACGCTCACCGTTCCCTTCGGCAACTGGTTTTTCGAGTGTTACGGGCGCATCGAGGGCGGATCGGCGCACGATGCCGACCCGAGCCCCCTGAGATTCGACATCGTCCATCGTGCCCAAGTCGAAGGCGGTGGCGGCGTGGCGATGGGGATGCGGTTTTAGCCCTTCTCGGGGTTGTCCTGAGATTTTTCTTGTCAACGGTGCAAACTGCGCTATAGTAGAGACCTCTTTCGTTCATTGAACACCGGAGAGCCTTCTCCTTGTTCAATTTGGAAGGAATTGGACTTTACACCCGTAAGGAGGAGTCATGAGAGAAAAGCACTTCGAAGCGACCGTCATCCTGCGGCCCGAGGGAGGCATGGAGGCGGTACGTCAGTTCGCCGACCGCGTCAACGGCATCGTTGAGGCGATGAACGGCAAGATCGTTTCGTTCCAGTCGTGGGGCGAGAAAAAACTCGCCTACGAGATCAAGAAGAACATGAAGGGACACTATGTCTACTTCGATTATGTCGGGACCGGTGCCCTCGTCGCGGAACTCGAGCGCAATTTCAACAATTGGGAGCATGTGCTCAAGTTCATGTCGTGCCGCGTCGAAAAGAAAGAGGATGTCGCGGCGCTCAAGGCCGAGGCGAAGGGGGTCGCGGTGTTCGCCGAACGGATGCCCGAGTGGCGCCATGAAGAGCGCCCCGAACGCGCCGCTCCTGCGGCCGCGGAGCCTGCCCCGTTCGCCGGCGAAGACAACCGTGACTATAACGCCAAGTTGCGCGAGAGTTTCGACAAGTCGAAGGATTCCGATGTAGAAAATGTCGATCTTTGAGTGAAAGGAGGAAACTATGGCTGGATACCGCAGAAAAAAGGTTTGCCGTTTCTGCGCGAACACCGAGATGCCGCTCGACTACAAACATCCCGAGGTTCTCATCAACTACATCACTGAGCGTGGGAAGATAATTCCCCGCCGCATCAGCGGCGTGTGCGCGAAGCACCAGCGTCGCCTCTCGGGTGAGATAAAGAAGGCGCGGACCATCGCGCTTCTGCCGTTCACCGTGACGGGCCGTTAGGGGAGGTGCGACATGAAGATTATCTTGACGCGAGATATCGAAAAACTCGGCGGTGCCGGGGATATCGTGCGGGTGAAGGACGGGTATGCCCGCAACTACCTCTTTCCGAAGGGGCTTGCGCTTCCCGCCGACGAAAAGAACATCAAGGAACTCGAGTTCAACCGCCGTCGCATCCAGAGGCACATCGAAGACGAATACGGCAAGGCGCGCCAACTGGCCGAAAAGATTGCGGCGATAGATATCACCATCGCCAAGAAGGTCGGCGAGGAGGGGAAACTCTTTGGGTCGGTGACCACCCGTGAGATCGCCGACGCGCTCAAGGAAAAGGGTTTCGAGATAGAGCATCGGCAGGTTCTCCTCGACGCCCCCATCAAGAAAAGCGGCGTGTACGAGGTCGAACTGAAACTGTTCCGGGAACTCAAGGGAACCGTCAAACTGTGGGTCGTGGCGATGGAGGAGGAGCAACCGCCGGTCGCCGAACCGCCTGCCGCATGAAACAACTCGTCACTTTGCCGCACAACCTCGAGGCCGAGGCCTCCTTGCTCGGCTGCCTTCTGCTCAAGGGGTCGCTTCACGGCAAGGTCCTAGAAAAGGGATTGCAACCGGATGATTTCTGGGAGATTCGCCACCAGCACATCTTCCGGGCTATCCACGAGGTGTACCAGGAAGGACGGACTCCCGATCTCATCACGGTGACCGAGGAGTTGAGAAAAAAGGGGGAACTCGAAACGGTGGGGGGCATCCCCTACCTTAGCGAACTTCAGGATGCTGCCCAGTTCACCTCCGACGCTGCTCTCGCCGACTACGCCGACATCATCCGCGACAAGTCGCTTCATCGGCAACTTATCAAGACCTGCGAGGAATACGCGGGTCTTTCCTACCGGCAGGAGGCGGACTTCGACATCATCGTGGACCGCGCCACCAACGATCTTATCAAACTCAGCCTTTTGCGGCAGACAAGCGCGGTGTCGCGCATAGACGACCTCATCGCCAACGAGATGGCCGCCCTTCAGCAGCGGCTTCGCCAAGGCAGATCATTGCAAGGACTCACCTCCGGTTACGCGGCGCTCGATAATCTGACGACGGGATTTAAACAGGGCGAAATGATCGTCGTCGCCGGCCGCCCCGGGATGGGGAAGACGAGCTTCGCGCTTAATATGGCGGTGGAGATGGCCCGGCAGAAAGCTACGGTTCTCTTCTTCACCATAGAGATGCCGTCCGCGCAATTGGCACGTCGCATATTGTCTCAAGAATGTCTGGTCAACGCCAAGAATCTCATCACCGGACACCTCGACGAGGACGAGTACGCGCGTCTCTGGCGTAACATAGATCCTTTGGCCGACCTGCCCCTCTATATTGACGAAAGTTCCCACCTCACCATCTCCGATGTGCGGGCCAAGGCGAAGAAGGTGCTGGTCGAGGCGAAGAGTCTCGACGCGGTGTTCATTGACTATCTCCAACTCATGCACGACTCGACATACTCCAAACAGCCGGACCGAGTGCGGGAGGTCGAGAATATCTCGCGCAACATCAAGTTGTTCGCCAAGGACCTCAAAGTGCCCGTCATCACGCTCGCTCAGTTGAGCCGCAAGGCCGAAGACCGGAAGGACGGCATTCCGATGCTGTCCGATCTCCGTGACAGCGGCGCGATAGAGCAGGATGCCGATGTCGTCATGTTCATCCACCGCGATCTAGGCAAAGAGGGGAAGGAAAAGGATGTCGTCACCATTCTTCTCCGCAAGAACCGCAACGGACAGATCGGAGATGTCAAATTGCGATTCATCTCCCACTTCACCAAGTTCGTGCCGTTTGATAGCCAAGAAGAAGAGGAGGGATGACCCCGTCGCCGTCGGACGACTATTGCTCCGGCGATTATTTGACAAAGGTGCCAGAAACCGGTAGCATGACTTGCCTCGTGCGCATACGGCGAAAGAGAACGGACGGCATATGAACTGCTTCTTCTGCCAGATACCGGTGCCAGAAGGGACATTGACCTGCGCCGCATGCGGCCGCGAACTGGGGAAAATCTGCCTCTCCTGTAACCTGTTGTACGAGACCGGCGCCAATTTCTGTATGGCGTGCGGAGGAAAACTGGCAGTAAGAAGCATCAGGGCGCCGAAAAGAACGGTGCCTTCAGACGGTGACAGAACGGGAAAGGGGAAGAAAGAAAAACCGGGCGAAACATCGTTCGACCGCCGGCACATAACACTCACCGAGGTCGTTGAAGTCGCCGATCGCCGAAAGGACAATACGGTGGGGCGAATACCGCTCACCGTAGAGGAAGAGGAAGACCTTGCCATCGAAGTGACGCTTCAGAACGACGGACAGGTGTCTCGAGAGGAGCCGGAAGAGGTCTCGACTGAGGCCGCGGAGCCGGAAGAAGAGAAGATCGTCGTTTGGACCAACGAGGTGCGGCGCCCTTCCGAGGAGGAGGATCTCAAACCATACCTCCCCGAGGCATCCTATGCCGTTTCTCTTCAGGAGATGGCGGATACAGTGATGGCGCGCATCGCCGATCCGGCCGTTTCTTCCCTTTTCGAGACGGCGGGGCGTATGCTTGCCGAGAGCCGGGGCGGGTTCCTTACCTTCGAGGCGCCTCCCGGTGCGGGAAAGAGTCATTTTGCGGCGGTCGTCGAGGATTACGCGAACAAGAACCCACTTGCCGATGTGTTGACGACGGTCAGCACCGTCAATCCGTTCGACTTCGATTACACCATGTTCATCCATCTCATCCGCGCCGTCCTCAACATCAAGAGCGATGACGCGCAGCAAGTGCGCGGCAAGATAGACAAATATCTGTCGGGATTTCTCCCGGAGGGAAAACGGGAATCACTGACGGCGCTTCTCTGCCTCAACTTCGCGCCGGTGCAAGTGAAACTTCCCAAAAACGACATAGACTATCTGTTCGCCGCCCTTTTCTACTGGGCGGCCCGCAACAAGCCCGTTCTCTGGGTGGTTGACAATGCCGGCCAAATCAATGTCCGGTCGCTCAAGTTCTTGAAGAATCTCCAGAAGGTGTTCCGCTTCATTCCCTTTGTGGTGGTCTTCCTGTGCGACAGCGATGCGCCGGTGGCCGGTCTCGTGGAAGAGAAAAGACGCTTCCGATTCAGCGGTGTTCCCCCTGCCGTTCGTATGGAAGCAGTGCGAAACATGCTCAAAACCTCGCGCCTCCCGGCCGACATAGAGAAGGTGCTCAATAAACCTGATCGCAACATGCTTTACTCGCAGGAGTTGCTCCGTTTCCTCATGGATCAGGGGTTCATTTTCGAGATGCGCGGCGAGTGGCGTTTCCAGAAATTGCCGGAGGATCTCGAAATACCGGAAGAGACCGAGGCGTTGGTGTTGCTCCGCTACACGTTGCTCGACCAGCCGCTTGCAATCATGCTCCGTCGCCTCGTGATGCTCAACCTTTACCAGATCCCGGCGGACCTCGCCCGATTGTTATTCCCGAATGAGGCGCCGCTGTTCGATGCTCTGGTGGCCAAACACTACCTTTCGAGCGGCGAAGAGGGGTATCGGTTCGAATCACGGGCAATCGTCAACATCCTGCGGCGCAACTTCAAGATAGAGCCGGACGACCGGAAATTCTACCGCGAGGTGGCGCATAAACTCTTTTCGGTGACGGGGGTGTCCGGCGTAAACCGCCACTGGCTTCTTCTTAGTTACCTCAACCTCGCCGGGATCAGCGACCGG
>CALITV010000013.1 GCA_938048925.1 uncultured bacterium
TTTTCGTCGCAGGCGTGGATCATTCGGTCTGCGTCGGAGAGACGGAGCGCCATTGGTTTCTCACAGACGATATGGGGGCCGAAGCGTTGGACGATGTCAATGGTGTGCTCGGCGTGGAGGCCGCTCGGCGTGAGAATGTTCACTACCTCGACGGGGGTTTTCTCGAGCATGGTGCGATAGTCGGTGAAGAAAGGGACGCCGAGCAGTTTCCCGGTCCGCTCTGCTCGCTCGGGGATGCTGTCGCACACCGCCGCGATCTCGGCCTGCGGGATCTCGCGGAGGGCCTCGTAATGTTTCTTCGCGATGCGTCCACAGCCGACCAAGGCGAAGCGGTAGGTCTTCATTGCGCAACTTCCCGCAAAATCTCTTCCGCCCTATTCTCTATGTTTTCGATGAACTCGTCAAGCCCTTTGATGTCGGCGGGTGCCGGCATACCGTGAAAATGCGCCACGCATCGCTCGACCACCGTATGAATCCCGCCGACGGTTATCCGGCCGGCGAGAAAACCATTTACCGCCGTTTCGTCGGCGACCGCGTAGGCAACCATACCGGCGTAGTCGTGCCGCCTCAGCAGATCGAAGGCGAGAGACAGGAGCACATATTTTTGGAGATCGGGTTCCCGGAAGGTAAGCGGCTTGTCGTAGGTATAGCGGAGATGAGGAAATTTGTCGACGAGGGGAAGGAGGTCCGGATAGGCGAGTGCAGCGGCGATGGGGATCACCATGTCGCTGGCGGCAACTTGGGAAACCCACGAACCGTCGGTCAATTCGACTGCCGCGTGGACGCCGACCTCGGGATGAACGAGAACGCCGAGTTGTTCCGGTTTGAGTGGAAAGAGCCAGTATGCTTCGATGAGTTCGAGCCCCTTGTTGACCATCGTTGCCGAGTCAACGGTAACCTTTTGTCCCATGGACCACACCGGGTGATTGAGCGCTGCCGCCGCGTTCGCCCGAAGCATTTCGTCTCGGGTAAGGTCGCGGAGGGCGCCGCCCGAGGCGGTGAGACAGACGCGCCGAATGTGAGAGGGGATGACACCGGTGAGTATCTGCATCACCGCAGCATGTTCCGAGTCAACGGGGATGAGATGACGGCGATCGCGGGTGACCGTGGTGCCGAGGAAGTAGCCGGCGATGACGAGCGACTCCTTGTTGGCGAGCGCCACCGGTATGCCGCGACGGAGCGCCTCGAGAGTTATTTTCCAGCCCGCTTTACCGCCGAGCGCCATGAGGACGAGGTCCGGGCGAAGGTCGAGCAGAGCCATGAGTCCCGTATCTCCCGCAAGACGCTGCACCGTATCGGGACCACGCACATCGCCGACGAGCCTCCTGTCGGCAAGTGTCACTCTCTTGAGTGAGGGAAAGAAAGAAATCGTTTCGTTGAGTCGTTCCACATTGCGTCCCGCCGAGGCGCCGATAAGGCGGAAATGGTCGGGGAAAGCACGCAAGATTTTTACCGTGCTCGAGCCGATCGAGCCGGTGATACCGTAGACGACGAGTGATTTAGGAGACATGGTACGCCATGAATTTGAGAGCAAGATACACAATCGTCACGCTGAAAAAGACCGAATCGAGTCGGTCGAGAAGACCGCCGTGACCGGGGAAAAGCCGCCCTGAGTCCTTGACGCCGGCTCCTCGCTTGAAGAGCGATTCGACGAGGTCGCCGATTTGCCCCGCCGTTGAGGCGAGAGCAGCGGTCGCCAGACAGAAGAGGAGATAGTTTCCCGCGAATGCCGCATAGGAAAAGATGGCCCCGGCGGCGACCGAGGCGACGAATCCGGCGATGGCCCCCTCCCATGTCTTTTTCGGGCTTATCTGCGGCGCGAGGAGATGTTTGCCGATGGCACGCCCGGCGAAATAGGCGGCGCTGTCGCAGACCCATGGTAGGACGAGGGCAAAGACGAACCACTTTTTTCCTTCGACCGGGGCGGGATGGTCGCGGAGCGCCGCGAAGAGCGAAAATGGTATGACGAGGTAGAGAAAACCGGCGAGGTGATAGGTAAGGCGGTCGCTCTTGGCGGTCACTATTCCTTTGCCCCCGAGCGAGAGTGCAGCGATGAGTATCGGTGCTCCGGCAAGATAGAAAGGATAGAGATCGGGACGCTCCCGATAGGCGTATATCGTGAGCATGAGCACGGCAGCGGCGGGAAGCGACACGGCCGGCGTGCGGACGCTGTACATGGACAGGAATTCGGCATAGGCGACGAAGGCGAGGATCATCGTCGTCGCGAGAAAGACCGGCGGACTTGCAAAGATCACGAGAAAAAGTGTCGCCGGAATCGCGATTACCGCGGTGAGGTAACGGGCATATGACACGGAGACCTCCCTTTTCGTACGCCGACACTCTAACGCGTCATCGCCAAAAGGCGAGTTTTTCACGAACGATTTCTTGCTTTCACCTTTTTGTTCGGCGAGAATGGGGCGGTGTTGGCGACGAGCGGGATAAGCAGCGGTGTTCTTTGTCTTTCTTCTCTACGGCGTGCTTTCGGAGTATGACCTTCTCGAGAAGGCGTCGCGGGAAGGTTTCTTCTATCGGCAGGTAGCGATCGAAGATGTTGCTGCTTGTCCGCGCGATGGGTTTTGCCTGACGGTGGAAGGGGTGACCTACCATTTTCGGCGCCTCGAACGATCCGATGTCCGTTTCGGGGCCGTTTCGGGAGGATATACCATCACGCTGACACCGGATCCTGCTTTTTCGGCCTATCGGTTGTTCGTCCGTGATGCCGACACGGTCCGCCGCATCGAGATGACGACGCGGACAGCGACGGTGCGCGACCCGGGAACGATCGTCTCTCTTCAGATCGTCGCTGTTGGAGCCGCCGGGCCGGTGGTCGTGTGGCAAAAAGAGGTTCGCTCCGCGCCGTTCCCCGAGTGGAAGGGAGATTTCATCTCTTCAGTGAATGCGATACGGAAAAAGGCGGGGGCGCCGCCTCTTTCCGCCGACGAGTCGCTTCGTCCGGCTGCAAGAAAAGCGCTGGAACGTATCCGGGGAGGCGTCGTGGTTCACTACGACGGCCGTGAAGGAAGCATTATGCACAGCGGATTACGTGTCGCCCCGATCGGTGAGAATCTCTTCATCGCCGCCACCGTGGAGCGGGCGTGGCTTATGATGATTTCCTCCCCGACGCATCTCTTCAACATACTCGATCCCTCGTTCCGACGATGTTGGGTGGAACAGGACGTTCCTTCTGCGGGCGGTATGGTGCGCGGGGCGATGCTTTTTGCAGGCCCTCGGCAATGAGATCGGTACGGACGGGCCGACAAAATTTGCTATAAAAATATGCCTTTTTTATACTGACGATGAACGAGAGTTTCTACAGGAGGTTGTCATGGGCGACGGGGGAGAGCGTGACGGCAAATGGTCCCACCTTGTGCGTCGCTATGAGCGCGTGCGGCTCAAACTCTACAAGAAACCGAAGACGGCGAGAATGGAGGCGCCGCCACAAGAGAACTATGCCTCCCTGCTTGGCGATATAAAGGAGAAAGAAGGGGGCGCGAGCCGCCCCGCCGCGGCAACGGTCTCCTCCAAAGGCAAGAAGACGGCCATGGTGCTCGCTGGTGCCGGTGTCGTGCTCTTCGCGGTGCTTATCTCTGTTTTCTATACGACCCCTCCGCCGCCGATCAGGGGAGCGACCGATATCGCGGCATTGGTGCCGCTTTGTCAAGAGGGAAACGGGACGGCGTGCGCGATGGTAGCGCTTCTCCGCTGGGAGGGAAAAGAACATCCCGGCGCCGAGGCGAGCGGTATCCCCGATAAAAACGCCGCCTTCGCTTATGCGCGACTTGCCTGTAAGAAAGACTCGCCGTTCGGTTGCTTCTTTCTCTGGTATTTGTGGGCGACAAAGACGACGCTCATCGTCAAGCCGCCGGAAGCAGACGCGGCACTCCGTAAGGGGTGCGAGGAGGAAAGCCCGCTCTGCTGTCACCTCGCTTCACGCTTTACGGGACGGACGGAGGTCTCCGATGAAGAGCGGCGGGATGCGCTCGAATCGTTCCGCTCCGGAAAGGAGAAGCGTTTTGCAGCGCGCGAGGAAGAACAGCGCCTTTTTGAGCAGTTCATAGGATCGTTCTAGGGGGATGGACATGGATGTGTTTACTATCGAAAAGAAAGACTGCGATCATTTCGGGCTCGTGCGTTACCGGCGTTATCTCGACTGGATCCATGAGACCCGCTCAGCCTTCATGACCGAGTTGGGAGCGGGCGACGATCTCCTTGCAAGCAAGGGGATAGACATG
>CALITV010000014.1 GCA_938048925.1 uncultured bacterium
GTTTTTCGAGAAGTTTCTTCGCACTGATAAGATGATCTCTCCCCGCCTGCAGTATCCCGTCGACCATCCGGGAGACCGGCACCGCATCGTCACAGTGTTCGAAGGCGTAGATGAGCATCGGCAGGCTTACCCCCGTTACCACATCAACCCCCTCTTTCTTTACCAAGGTGAAAGAAACATTCGCAGGACTTCCTCCAAAAATATCAACGAATATGATCACCCTACGCCCTGCCTCCACGAACCGGTCAAGCGCCCGTTCGATTTCTTCTTTGATACTGTTCATGTCGGCAAGCATCGAGTAGTCTATCGAGAAGACCTTGCAACGTTCCGAAAAGTCGGCCTTCATGATGAATTCGGCGGTCTTTACCAGAGAAACGGCCAGATCGGCATGCCCCACCACAATAAAACAGTACATCAGTCACCTCCCATCTCGCTGAGCTTTCGTTCCAACTTTTTCTCGAACTCTTCCGCGCTGTTCACGCCGTGCGTCTTCAACATATAGTCGCGTGCAATGATCTCCATGAGCGAACTGAGATTGCTCCCATGGCGAACCGGCACGATGTAGTAAGGGCGTTTCATTCCCAGTATCTCGTAAAAGCGCGTTGTCGTGCCGAGTCGTTCGTACTCAATTGTGCTCGACTGGTCCCACAGCATGAGGTTGATGACGCAATCTATCTCCTTTTCGTACTCGACCGCCGTCACGCCGAACATTTTCTGCAGATCTATCAACCCGATGCCGCGTATTTCGATGAGGTCGCGCATCATCTCGTTGCACGATCCGACGAGTCGGTCGGGCGGGATGAATCGTATTTCCACGATGTCGTCGGCGATGAGTTTGTGGCCGCGCATGACGAGATCGAGCGAGGTCTCCGATTTCCCGATGCCACTTTCTCCCATGATGAGCATACCGACGCCGAAGACATCGAGAAGTTGGGCGTGCAATGTTGTCGTCGCGGCGAGGAGGCGATTGAGTTGTTCCCGGATGAAGTCAACGAAGATCGAGGAAACCATCCGTGTCGAAAAAAGCGGGACACCGCTGGCGGTCGCGATCTCCTTGAAATAGCCGGGCGGGCGCACCGGATCGGTGAATATGACGGCGACCGGGGCGCAAGAAAGGAACATCTCGGTTTTCGCGCGTCGCTCCTCCTCGGGCAATGTGGCAAGATAGTCGTTTTCGCTCTTGCCGAACAGGTGTATCCGTTCGCGGTAGAGATGCGCCGTGAAACCGGCGATCGAAAGCCCGACCACCTGCACACGGTTTTCCTTGACCTCACGCGCTGCTATCGTCGCCTCGTCGAGATTCTCGAGAGACAGCAAAAGGTCGGGGATTTGAAGGAGATGTTTGAGCGTCACTTTGGCGGCGGCAGGCATTAATCAACCCCCTTGAGAACCGCGAGGAACGCATCGGCATCGGGGGCCGCCATGAGACGGTCCCGCACCCCCCGATCGTTGCACAGCACCGAAAGACGCGAGAGGACTTTGAGATACCGCAGGTTGTTCCCCTCGCAGACAACGATGAAGAACACGAGGCGCACCCCTTCACCGTCGGGGGCGTCGTACGGGAGCGGATTTTTCAGCGTCGCCGCGACCAAAGTGATGTCGCGCCCCCCCTTGAGGCGACAGTGCGGTATCGCTACGCCATGCCCGACGGCCGTGGTTCCGAACCGCTCCCGCTCCTTCACCGCCGCAACAACGGCCTCGGCCGCGAGGCCGGCTTCCCGTGCGGCATGTTCCGCAAGAAGCGAGAGAAGGGCGTCACGGTCGGCGACCTCGACGCCGCACAAGATGCGGTCAGAATTGAGCAGATCGGCGATGCGACACACGAGTCACTCCTTCGCTGAAAACTCGAAGTCGCGTCGCCGCTCCTGCGCTGGAGGAATCTTGAGCTTCGCGCGGTACTTAGCAATTGTCCGGCGCGCCACTCCGAGCCCTTCCCTGAGAAAGATTCGCGCCATATCCTCGTCGGAGAGCGGCCTCGTCTTGTCTTCGGCAGCAACGATCTCCTCAAGGCGTCTTTCGAGATAACGATTGGTCGCCGTCACGGGCGATTCGTCGTTGACCCTTTTCACGAAGAAGTACTTCAGTTCGTAAATGCCGTGCGGCGTTACCGCATATTTCCCGTTCGTAAGACGCGACACTGTCGACTGGTGCCGATTGATGTCGACGGAGACATCCTTGAGCGTCAGCGGGCGGAGGAACTCTTCGCCGTGTTCGAGGAACGCCCGTTGAAATTTGAAGATGCTCGCCGCCACCTCGTAGAGGGTCTTATTGCGTTCCGAAAGGCTCTTCACCAGCCATTCGGCTGCGCGATAACGTTCCCGGAGAAATTCCTTCTTCTCGCGATCATCCATCTGCGCCATCTCTCGTTCGTAGCGCTCGCGATCGAGCCTAACCGAAGGAATGAAGCGTTGTTCTATTTCGATGACCACCTCGCCGTTCAGGAGATGTACCCGTAGATCGGGAATGACCTGCTCGGTGCGGGATCGATCATAGCCAAAAAAAGGATAGGGAGGAATGCGTCTCATGAGCGCAAGGCTCGCCGCAAGATCCTCTTTCCCGATCGAAAGTTCACGACAGATGCGCGGGAAATCCTTTCGGGCAAGCATATCCATAAGGTCGGCCGACTGAACGAGGCGTCGCACCAGATCCGCAGCCGGTCCTTTGTCGTCGAAAGAACGGCGCGAAAACATAAATCGGAGGTAATCGGCCACATCGCGCGAACCGGCCCCTTCGGGGTCGCATTGCTGAAGAGCCATCCGCGCCGCCGC
>CALITV010000015.1 GCA_938048925.1 uncultured bacterium
AACAAAAAAGTATGAACACGCGCATCAGTTCCCCTCCTTTCTCATCCAGACCATCGGAAGCGGCGCATCGGTCTGGATGTCGGCGCGTCCCGACTGGTAGAGTATGGTCACTTCTTTGAGACTGTTTGCGTTGAGAAGCCGCTCCGCATCGTCAAAAACCATGCGAGGGGTTTCCTCGCTACGGCTCGACGGCCGATAGAGAGGGACAAGAAGCGCGGCGACAAGAAGCAGAATCGTCATCGCGAAAGCGATCCGCACGAAAAGCCGTCCGCGTCGTTTCGGAGCGCGTTTCTTCAGCGTTCCGGCGACGATAGCCGTGATGTCCACCTCGGGAGCGCGGGCCGCGTCGGTCTCGAATTTCCGCTTCAGCAGGTCGGCGACGGCGGTGAATGCGCGCTCCTGCGCCGCCAGTTTCTCCTTCAAGTCGCTCATATACTCTTCCTCTCAAGAAATGTGCGTATGTTCTGTCGCGCATAGAAGAGACGCGACATCACCGTTCCGATGCTGCATTTCATCCGCTTAGCGATCTCTTCGTAGGATAACCCCTCGACCTCGCGCATAAGCAAGACCGCACGGTGTTCGGGCGAAAGTTTTCCGAGCCCCTCGTGCAATCGTTCCATCATCTGGTCGGCATAGACCGCTCGTTCGCTCGTGTAATCGGGTGTCGAAAAGATCTTTTCGGCGACGAAGTCCTCGAGTTCGGTAAAGATATTGCGCTTCGCGGCGTTGAGCGCCTTGTGGTACGCAACCGTCTTGAGCCAGCGATACACGGCCTCCTTGCAGTCAAGTTTATCATAGTGACTGTAGAGCGCGAGGAAGGTCTCCTGCATCACATCCTCCGCCGCGGCACGGTCACGGAGCACATGATAGGCGGTCGCAAAGACCCACCCCTTTGTTTCGGTTACCAACCGCTCGAAGGTCTCCCTATCCATACCGCACCGCGCAAACAAATATGAATGTCATCCCGAGCGGTTATTCAATAAAAAGAGAATCCCCCGCGTCAAAGGTCGAAATAGTAGGAGAAAACCTGCTCCTTGCTCCGGAACGGTCTGAATTTCTTTGATTTTATCTCATCTGCGAGGCAATCGGCAAAAAGTGTTGCCTTGTACTTCTCATCGGTGAACAGAACATCGAGTACCGAGCCGTCACCGGCGACCCGTATCTTCATGTTGATCGTCCCCTTGAGACCACGATCCCCCGCCTTCGCCCGTTCGGTGAAGCATTTTTCAAGACTCGGCAGATACTTATCCATCTCCTCTTTTATCTCGACCGGGGTGAGGACAGGTCCCCATTTCTTTTTCTTGTTCGAGTCCCACACCGCCGCGAGCGCCTTCTCGTCGGGTCCTTTGCCTACGAAGGATTCGTCACTGGGCCGCCGATCTCGCTTGGCGATTGCCGGCGCCGGTTTCGGAGCCTCCGGAGTCGGCGTCACCACCGGAGCGGATGGAGTCTCGGCAGAAACCGGCTGTGGTTTCGATAAAACAACGCGCAGGATTATGCCGCCCACAACGATGAGGAGGACGAATCCGGCCACTCCGACGAGAAGGTAGAGCGGTTTTTTGTTCTTTTCCCGTATCTCCTCTTGTATCGCCGTCGTCTCGATCTCCTTCCGCTCCGCCTGTTCGCGCATCTTGGCGCGCTGAACGAACAGGTGAGAGTACTTCACCGCAAAGACCTCCCACTCCATGAGTTCTTGGGAACCGGCGACCGAGAATGAGTAGTTGCCGATGGAGTCCTTATTGCCCATGCAGAAGTCAACGATCTGCCGTTCGTCATAGGTAGCGAGCGGCTGGCGAGATCGTCGGTGATAGACCCTAAAGTACATCCCCATCGCCTCCTCCCCTCATAACTCCATGATATCGCGTGGCACGCCGGGAGCATGCTCTTCGTTGTTGTCTCCGAACAGGATACCCATGTCAATGTATTTAAGCACCTCGGAGAGGAGGATGAAGTCGTCGTGTTCCGGGAAAAGGTTCAGGTAATTCTGCGTCTCGACCGCGTTCACCATGAACTGAAGCGAGTCGAGTTCCTTCTTACCGAGCAGGGAAAGTTTTCCGGTCATGGGAATCTGGAAACGCAGGCTGTTCGCTGCAACGATCTTGCGATATCGGATGAGAAGCGGCTTTTGCGCTTGGATCTCCATGAAAAGGTCGAAAATCGCCTGATGCATGTTCTCCTTGCGTGGCTCTTCCGACGCTTTCATGGAATATTCGCCGTCTTTGGCAAGAAGAAAGCGCGAAAAGACCTTCTCCTCGACGAACACCTTGTTGGCAAGCGAAGCCGCGCCGGTGATCCCCTTCTCGCCGAATCGTATCTCCAATTTCTCGTTGAACGGCGAGATTATCTTCACCTGCAGGATACCGACGGTGTTGCTCTGGAGGAAGAAATTCACCAGATCGACCGGATCTATCTTCGAGAGTTTCCCTTCCTTCGCGTGAAGCGCCCCGTCGAAGCGGGTCTGTGCGAGCGACGCCTTGAGGTCCCGTTTCTCAATAGATATCTTGGCGACGCTGACACCGCGCGGCGGCGTGTCGGCGGTTGCCGCTTCGAGGCCGTCAAACACCGAATCGAGCACATCGTTGTTTTTGGGGGGGACAACCGGTGCCGCTTTCGGCGGTTCATGTTTCGGCTCCGTCGCCGCCTGAGTCTCTTTTTTCAAAGAATCACCCGATGGTGCCGTCTTGTTTTCCTTCCTCGCTTCCCCTTCGGGCCCGTGGTAGACGAACACCGAATCGCCGATCGTCACCTTGTCTCCCGGCGACAGTGTATGGGGCGTCCCCGGCTTCAGCAGTTTTCCGTTGAGCAACGCTCCGTTTGTGCTGTTCGAATCCTCGATATAGGTGACACCATCGCCGTTCCAGATGCGGGCATGTTTTCGGGAGACCTTCGGATCAATGATAGCGACATCGCACGAAACATCGCGCCCGACGATAAGTTGGCCATTACGAGACAAAACAAACTCGCCGCCTTGGTATTTCCCCTCGACGAACTGGAAGAGGTAGCGTTCCTTCTGCTGACCGACCTTCTGTAAAAGCGATTGAAAACCGGCCATCGGGCATGTCCTGTCTTTCCGAACAAAAAGAATGATATGCGGCGAGTTTCAATTTTTCAAGAAATTAGTGGACCAAGGGATTTCATTTCGTGGTCGAAGATCCTCCACGGAGCGGTGCTCGGGGGAAACGACCGGAACCGCAGCGGCGCTCCGCTGACCGGATGCTCGCACACCACTTCGGCCGCATGGAGCGCCAGCGCGCTGAATGACGCGCCGCTTTTCGGCCCATATCTCTCGTCACCAAGGACAGGATGGGCGATCGCGGCCATCTGCACTCGGATCTGATGCGATCGGCCAGTCAACAGTTCGACGACGAGCAAGGATCTGTCGGACGCAGTCTTAATGGTTCGGTAGCGCAGAAATGCCCGTTTCGCCCCCGGCGTATCGGGGAAACATACCGAAACGAGATTCCGTTCGTGATCTTTTGAAAGCCAATGGTCGAGCGTCGCCTGGGAAGGATACGGCACACCATGCACCACGGCAAGGTAGCCTTTGCGGAAGCGGCCGTTGCGCACCTGTTCCGACAGGCGTGATGCCGCCTTTGACGTTCGAGCAAACACGACGATGCCGCCGACCGGCCGATCGAGCCGATGGACGAGACCGAGATAGACCGCGCCCGGTTTGTGGTATTTTTCTTTGAGGTAACCCTTTACGAGCGTCAGCAGATCGTCATCGCCGCTTCTGTCGGCCTGCGTCGGAACCCCGCACGGCTTTTCGACAACGATGAGATGGTTGTCCTCGTAGAGAACTGGGAACGGGAACACCGATCTACTTTACCCGAATATTGAAGGTCCCAAGGATGAAACGGTTCACGCCATCGTTGAACTTCGGATCGTCAACCTTCATTCGGTCGTTACCGATGAAGAATCCGGTATAGATCTTGATCCCGCCTCCGGGATGCCTGCTCGATACAGTCTCTTCGAACTGGTCATGAATAATATCGCCGACCTGCCATTTATCGGTGGGATAGAATCCCTTGAGCGGATACTCATCTATCTTGATGCTATGCGGCAAGGCTCCGTCATAGACATCGAGATGGAAGAATATCTGCCAGTTCTTTTCTATCGGCTTGAGCACCTTAAAGTACATATCTATGACAATCTTCTCGCCCTGTTCGAAATA
>CALITV010000016.1 GCA_938048925.1 uncultured bacterium
TCCCAACTGTACCAGACGACGGTCTGCGGCTCGGCGGCAAGCCCCGTGAGCGACGAGGGCGTGTCTATCGGCGTCCACTCTTCGGTGCATCCCCCCTTGTAGGATATCGTCAGATCACGCGGCTCGCCGTCCTCGGGAGAAAGGATGAACGAGATCGTGATGTCACCCCAGTCGGGACTCATCGAAACGCCACTCACGAACGGTATCGGCGGCTCCACGAGGTCGTCGTCGGCAAGCAGATCATCTTCTTCCGGCGTCGCTTCGTCTCGTATTTCTTCTTCGTCCGCCGGCTGGTTCTCTCCGATTTCACCGTCGGAGATCGGCGTTTCGTCGCTTACCGTCGTAGCATCCCCCTCGGCGGCGCCCCACGATGTCGCCTCCCGGTCGCACGCGAAGAAAAGCACGAGGGCGGCAAGGAGCACTATCACGCTTTTCATGAAAGAACCTCCTCACGAAAAATGCAGGTAATTCTTCCTGCCGATTATGGAGCGACGATAAAGGACTCTTTAGAAATCGGTTCAGTGAAAATGAACATCTAGGCCGCCTGCGATATTCGACGGCTCGTCGGCGTATCGAATTTGGCCCCGACCTGCGCGTTCAGGTTTTCCAAATCTATCAGGGTCAGGAAATCGGCGCACCGGAAGTGGCGGTCAATAATCGGTTCGCCGAGCACCGCGGCGCCCGCCTTGAGGTATGCCTTGAGGAGCGGCGGTATCAGCGCGATCGCCCGCTCCTTATCAATCCCCCCGATGGAGGAGATGAAGCGGTAGTATTCGTCGAATTGGCGGATGCGGAATTTCCGGTTCGGTTTTGCCCGGACGACACCGTTGCCGGCATGATTCTCCGAGAAGTAACCGTGCAAAGCAACCAGATCGTCGCTGTCCATCGTCCGTATGCTCGAGCAACCGAACAGCCATCGGGCACCGGTATGGCGCGCATATTCGGATATCCCTTTCCAAAGTAGCAAAATGGCGGTACCAGTCCGGTGATCGGCATGGACGCAGGCACGGCCCAACTCTACCTTGACGCCGGACAGTTGCCGTATCTCGCGAATATCGAATTCGGTGGCGGTGTAGAATTCGTCGGTGAAGAGCGAACAGTTGAAGCGATAGGTGCCAACGCACCGGTTACTTTCGCGATCCACGAGCATCAGATGATCGCACCGCAGGTCGAAGCGGTCGAAATCGAGTCCGAGCGGGTGCCTCTTCTGGAGGAGTTCTTCGTAGAATACCGTGTGCCGCAATGAGAGTACTTCCCGTAAGTCGTCGCCGTTCTCGGCCATTTTGACGAGGTAGCGTTTATTCTCGAGTGAGAAGCGGACATGGGGACGGTAGCGGTCGAGTTGCGCTTCGATGCGCGATACCGCGAAGCGACGGACGATCGGCCCGACGATCGGCACCGAAAAGGGGGCTTTTTTCATAATGAGCGTCGCACTCATCGAACACCTCCGTTCATCTCTCCGTAACGGAGAAAACATGGGGGCTCATCGTTCTGAAATAATGAGCGATGCGTTGAAAAACGGTGAAAAGAGAAGGATCAGCGGATTTTAATCGTTTCGTACCAGAGTGTCTCGGTGTCGAGAATGACCGCCTGAAAACGGCCGAGCGAACACGATCCGCAGTTGAGGTAGCGCTTTTTCTTGTTGAGGTAGTAGGTTTTGTGGTATTCGATCTTGTGGGTGTGACCGAGTATCACCACATCGTATTTCCGAAGAAGATTCAGTGCGTAGTTGAGATAGCGGAACGAGTTATACTTTCGCGGTATGCGGTGGATTTCGTCGTCGAAGGCGATCACGCGGAGGTAGCCTTTCTTGAACCATTCGTAGCGGCACAAGACTTTGATGAGGAGATATGCCCACTTGCCAAACAGGCGACCGATGCGGGTGCCGTTGAGAACATCGGCATTATGTCCGTGTTCGATGTAGATGGTCTGGCCGGCGCTGTTGCGGATCAGAAGGTGATCTTTCCCGAAATTGTTGAAAATATCGTGGTTTCCCCGGATATAGATCGGCCGTTTCGAGTAGAGATAGCCCAACACCTCGCGGTTATGTTCGACGATTTCGGAGAAATCCCACTTGTAGAGTTCGTAGATGTCACCGTTGAGCACGAGGGTATCAACTCTGTATTGTGTGATGACCGTTTCCATCGTGGCGATGAAATCGGCGGCATCCCATCCGAAGATGTCGGACCCATCTTGGGGCACACCGAGGTGAAGGTCGGAGATCACCATCACCTGCATCTCATACTCCGAGCGGCCGTTCTCCGGGGGTGAAGGTTCCAGTAGCGATGATTTCCTCTATGAAGTAAGCACCCAGTTTGCGTCCTTTGAGGAATCCGTTCCACGCCGCCTCCGCGAGTCGTCCCTTCCGCCGCAGGTCGAAGAGCCATTCATCACAGTGACGCGCTGGCCCGGGCATCTTGAATCCGGCGCCCATCTCGCGGCCCCAGCGGCGGTTGAGCTTTTCATGATACCCAACAGCCCCCGAAAAGACAAGCGGGATGCCGAGCGCGCAGTAAAATGCCAGTTCGCTCGGTTTTGTCCATAGGACATCGCTCTCGCGAAGTGCCCGGTCGAAAAGATCGAAATATTCTTCGTAATCTCGAGAATAAATGATGCGGACGGCATTGTCGTGCCGATATACCCCCGCTTCGTCGAGATATCCTTCGAACTGCCGCTTGACCTCGCTGCTGACCCCTGCCGAGAGGAACAGGCGCATTTTCCCCGAATCGAGGCGGGGGGCGAGCGCCGAGATGATGTCACGCGCCATCCGGGTTTGCACCCCCGAGCCGCCGACGGCGAACAGCAGCGTTAGACGATCGTGCCGCTGCTTGGGAATCTCCCGGTCGGCGAGGAAATGGCGCACCTCCCGCTCGTGGAGCGGGAAAAAGCGGTTGTCGGGATCGAGTCGGAGCAGTCGTTCGAAGAGGTCTTCCTTCAAAATCTCCATCTGTTCGCGACTCCCGATGCACGACTTCGGAAGAGGAAAGCCCGTGAGGTATATCCGTTCTTCGGGAACCCCGTAACTCCGGAGCCGTTTTACCACATTCGCGCAGGGAGCGAGGTATATGAGACGACTCTGCGCCGGATTGCGCGGCACCCAGACGCGGTTGATGTCGCTGTCGGTTGCCAGCACAAAGGTCGGCTGATCGTGTGGACCGAGGGCATCTTGCGCGATGGCGGTGGCAAAGAATGTATGAATAGAGGGAAGCGGCTGTTGGGCGAGGCGGCGCACCAAACTCGCACCGAAGCCGCGCAACTTTATCAGGAAATTCAGGTACCTCAACCCGACGGTCGGGCGGGAAAGGTCGCGGGAGGGATAGGATGGCGGAATGGTGAAAAGCCGATCGAGCAGACCGAAAAGCCAGCGACCGATGAGCGGGATCTCGAGCACCCGTGAAAAGAAGTAGTAGAGGCGGCGGGTCCGGCGGAGCGTTCCCGCTTCGGAAGGGTCATCTATCGTTTCTTCACCGTAAACGAGCGTCCGTCCTTCCACGGCGATATCGCGCAGGGCATGGGCGGCCCGCAGGTGACCGAGCCCCATCTCGACCGCGACGATCCATGCTTTCGTCGCCCGGTTAGTTTCCGTATTCGAGCGCGGCATCATGTTCCGGCAAAATGAGCGAGTCTTTCCCCACGACGATGGTCCGCCCGCGCCATGTGACGCGGCGGGTCACGAAGGGGGAAAGATAAATGAAAAACGAGAGGATATCCTTGACGAGCACCACCACGGGGAACAGCAACAGGGTCGGAAGCGCGGGGCGTGCCGGCTGGAAAACGAGGTTGAGATACTCGAGTGTAATCTTTGCGATCGTCGCGAACAGCAGAAGACCCAGCCCCGGTTCACCGAGGAATGGCACCGACAGCAACGCCCAGACGAGCGGATGCATGACCGCCTCGGCGAGATAGAGTTTCGGCTTTATCTGAAAACGCATGACGGCCCAGCGGCTCATCCGGTCGTAGAACGAACGGAGCGAACTCTTTCGGTTCACATTTTCGGCAGGAGTGAAGTTGGTTGACACGCGTAGCCCCTTTTTGCGGAACAGGAGTCCCATCAGGTAATCCTCGGCAAGGTAGGGTTCGAACACGCGGAAGCCGCCGAAATGCTCTTCGAGAGCGCGCCGCTCCACGAGCATGGATTTTCCGATGACGATCGGAACGCGGAACAGGCGCCACGCGGTGACGAGATTACCGGTGATATAATAATTGAGGTAGGCGTTTTCGACCATGCTGCCGAAGGTCTGCGCGCCGGTCGCGGCGATGGGGCAGAACACCAGTTTCGTGTGATGGCTCCGATACTCATCAACGAGTTGTGCGAGAGTGGCGGGATCTACGCGCACATTGGCATCGGCGATCCAATAGAGCGC
>CALITV010000017.1 GCA_938048925.1 uncultured bacterium
CACCGATCGTTCATCGGTTAGGACAATCTCGTCAGTCAGGGGATCGGGAAGCCCGACGGCGGCATCTACGATACGGGCATAGGCCGATCGCACACCGTCGTTCTTGTAGTAAGTGGCAACGATTTTGCGCGCGAGGTGCCGTTTCCCCACCCCCGGCTCGCCGCCGATGAGTATCGGCTTTCCCGGATGAACCTTACTGACGAAACGCCGCATCGCCTCGGCGGTCGGGCTGATTCCAACAATCATATAAGCGAAATCCCCAAGAAACGCTCCAGTTCCCTGAGAAGATCTTCGAGCTTCCACCGATTTTGATAGAGCGCGTTACGAAACGCGGTCGCCCCCGTCATCCCTCGTGAATACCACACCGCATTCCGCTTGAGTTCGTTCATGACGACCTTCTCAGAAAGACGAGATGAGTATAGCCCAATCAGGTTGAAATGCAATGTTATCAATTCCCTCTTCCGTTCCGGTGACGGCTCAGTTCCCGTTTTCAGCACATCGAACACCCACGGTTGCCCAAAAGCCCCGCGGCCAATCATGATGCCGGCAACACGCGACCCTGCAAAACGAGGAAGATCAGCGGTGGCGACAATATCGCCTGAATGAATGACCGGAATACGCCGCTCCGCGGCAAGGCGTATCGAAAGATCGAAATCGCAGGTTCCCGGCAGAAACATCTCGCTCTTGAGGCGCGGGTGAACGACGAGTAGGTCAGCCCCTTCCTCCTCGACGATGGCTGCGATCTCGGTGCTGTTATCCTTGATATAGCCTTTGCGTATCTTGACCGAAAGCGGTCGTTTCGTCGCGGCGCGCGCCGCCCGCACAATGCGCCGCACCTTTGCCGGATCGGTGTGGAGAAATGCCCCGTTTCGCCCCTTGATGTCCTTCTTCATGGGGCACCCCATGTTGAGGTCGAATCCGTAAGGAGGTCGTATCTCCTCGATCTTCCGAATGGCACCCGCGATATCGTCAGGTTCCGACCCGAATATCTGCACGAAGGTTTTCGGCTCATCGGGTTCCACGAGCGCCATCGCGAGTGTTTTTTTGTTGTTGAACATGACCGCCTTGGCCGATATCATTTCGGTATAGCAAGCGTCGGCACCGCCGAGATAGCACACTTTTCGGAACGCAGCGGTGCTGATCTCGGCCATCGGCGCAAGATAGAACTCTGTTGGTCGGGTCACGGTTTCGATCGTCTTATCGTACAGTTATGTCCGTAGGCAATCAAGCGCGTTTTTTCTGGGCGAACTCTCGGCCGGCGCGGAAAGCGGCGATGTTTGATTTTACGATCTCGGGGCCTTTGCGTCCAAAGAGGAACTCGATCGCCTCTTCCATCTTCTCGACCGGGATCTCGATGAAAAGCGACGCGGCCCCCGCCATGACCATGTTCATACCGCGCGAATTGCCCGCCGCCTTTGCCAGTTCATCGGCGTTGATGACGATATGGCGGGGTTTTTTCTCTATCTCGGCGAGGAGCGCCTTCGTGTCGGGATAGTTCGGGATGTTCACGAAGGGCTGGGAGTTGGTGATTATCCAGCCGTCTTTCGAGAGCCACGGCAGATAGCGGAGCGCCTCCATCGGCTCGACCGAGAGGATCATGTCGGCGCCGCCGTGCGGCACGAGATCGGAGTATATCTCCCGGTCACTGATGCGCAGATGCGATTGGACATCGCCGCCGCGCTGGCTCATGCCGTGGACCTCCGATTGTTTCATGCGGAGACCCGCCGAAAGCGCCGCCTGCCCGATAACCGCCGCGATCGAAAGAATCCCTTGACCGCCGACACCCGAAAGTATGATGTCGCACTTCATCACTCGCCTCCCTTCGCCTTGACCTTTTTGCCGAGCGTCTGAATGCATTCACGGGTCGGGATGATAACCGAAACACCTTTGTATTCTATCTCCTCTTTGATGACCCTCACCATCTCCTCGTGGTGTTTCTTGAGAGGTGTCACGATGCGGATATGCTCTTCTTTGACCCCCAGTCCCAGGCAAATCTCCTTCAGGCGACCGGTCGCATGCGACTCTTGGCCGCCGGTCATCGCGGTCGCCGAGTTGTCGAGGATGAAAACGACGACATTGCTGTTTTCAAGAACACAATCGAGGAGCCCCGTCATACCGCTGTGCGTAAAAGTCGAATCACCGATCACCGCAACCGCCGGGAAAAGCCCTGCGTCAGCGGCCCCCTTCGCCATCGTAATCGAGGCACCCATATCAACACACGAATTGATCGTTTCGAACGGCGGGAGCGCCGCAAGGGTGTAACAGCCGATGTCACTGAAGATATGGCCATCGCCGTAGGCCTCTTTGATCGCCTCTTTTATGGCGTTATAGGCATCGACATGACCACATCCCGAACAAAACGACGGCGGACGCGGCACGACGATGGAAGGCACCGCCTCGCTCGGAAGTTCGGGGAGACCGAGGGCATGACGAACATGGAGCGGGTTCAGTTCGCCGTCACGCGGCAGTTCGCCGGTCAAGCGTCCCCTTACCGTCACCCCACGGTCGAGAAGGCCGCGCAGAAGTTCCTCGATCATCGGCTGACCATCCTCGAGGACGAGGATCTCGTTCGTTTCCTCTGCCAGCCACTCGATCATCTTTTTCGGCGCTGGATACTGACAGAGTTTCACGACCGGATAGGGACATCCATCCGGATAGTTTTCCATGAGGTAGTTGTAGGCAAGCCCGCACGCTATGATGCCGCGGCTCTTGTCGGCGCCGTCTAGGTAGCGGTTGAACGGGCTTTTCTCAGATTCCTCCGTGAACCGCGCCTGATTTTCGAGAAGCATCCTGTAGCGTTTCCTCGCGATACCCGGCAGTAAAACGAACTGGCGCTTGTCTTCCGGCAGTTTGAGATCGTTCTGCGGACGCGGCGACTTCCGCACGACGCCGGCGCGGCTGTGGGCAAGCCGTGTGGTGAGCCGCATGAGCACCGGCGTTTTGTATTTCTCCGAGAGTTCGTAGCCGGCGAAGACCATGTCATAGGCCTCCTGCTGACTCGACGGCTCGAAGATGGGAATGAGCGCAAATTTTCCAAGAATACGGCTATCTTGTTCGTCCTGCGATGAATGCATCGAGGGATCGTCGGCAGCAACTACGATAATGCCCCCGTTCGCACCGGTCACCCCGGAATTGACGAACGGATCGGCCGCG
>CALITV010000018.1 GCA_938048925.1 uncultured bacterium
GGCGAGCCGCAGGTAGATGTCCCGCTGCTTCCGCAGAGCGGATGCTATTTTCTTGCGGTCTATCTCGGCCTCGTCCCACTCATGCTCTAGGCGGTAGATCTGCATGCTGAGGTAGTGGGCGAGCGCGCTCGATCGGAATACCGGCGGCGCCTTGGCGCGCACATCCTCTTCATCGATGGGGTATTTGTCTTCGAGTTTACTGAGTTTGACATGGACCTTGCGCACCTCGACTCCTGCCTCCTCGGCCTGTCCCAAGGCGAGATAGTTGAGCGCCTTGAAAACATTGGTGTAGATATCCTCGTAGTCTTCGCCGCCATACTCTTTGGTGTTGTCGTTGAGAACGAAACTCCCGATTCCCCGGGAGACACTTTCGGTGTAGAGTTCCTCGATCGCATCCTCTGCTTTGGTCAGATACTCGTTGCTCTTTTCGTAATCGCCGGCGTAGTGGAGGAGCATGCCAAGATCGAGGTAGTACCAGACGCGGTTTTTCTCGCCGTAATCTTTCTCCTTTGCCGCCTCGATTTGGGCGATGGCCCCGGCGTAGTCGCGCCGCGTCAGCTTTTCGTCAATGCCTCTGTATTGGCCTTTGGCGGTGGTGCAGGCGCCGAACAGAAACGCGGCGCAGACAATCAGGCAGAAAATAGCACGCGGCATCCTATCACCACTTGTGTTTTGCCTGCTCGATGACCTTCTTTATCTTTTTTGATCCAATCCAAACCTTCTCGTTCGACTCGATGTTGATCAGTTCGAGATCAACCTGATAGAAGACTACTTTCTGCCCCTCGACCGCATCGGTGACCGAACTGATGACCCCTTGGAGCATGAAATCGGCGCCGGTCTCCTGCGCGAGGCGCTTGGCGGTGTCTTCGCTTGCGTTCGATTGCTGGTCCTCTTTCTCGGCACGCAACTCCGAGCGCTGCTCCTTGCTCGCGACGAACTTCACCCGGCCGCTGTTGATGAGTTCCCGTTCGAGGTCCTTAATGAAGACATCGGTGGCGATGTGCTCGGAACTCTTGTTGCGAATACGCCCGACGATGACGACCGGCTTGGTGCCCTCGTGGCTGTTCTGGAAATCGTCTATCCACGGGCGGGTGGTGATGTCGCGGATCATTTCCTCGGCGACGAGCCGTGAATCGGTGTCGTTCCAGCGCCCCGAGAGATCTATTTGCTCGTCGGCGGCGGTGCGGGTTACCTTGCGGCTCTGTGACGCACAGGAAACGGCGGCAATCATTGCCACGCATACCATGAGAAAGCCAATCTTACGCATGATTTCCTCCTTGGTCTTGAATAGTTTTTTCCGTCTAATTCTCGACATCGAAAGTATCGTAGCAAAAAAACCGAAAAAGGCAAATCCGGTCCTATGATGTTGCCTTTTGATCCGGTTGTCCTATACTTCGTTGATTCGCCGGGAGGTGCGCATGCGGCTGTTGTTTCGGTTAGTTGTAGGCGGAATTTTTTCTGTCTTTGCCGGCTGTCTGCCGACGGCGGGGGCGGCCCCCGATGTTTCGGAGATGCCCGATGACGGCACCGCGATCGTGGAGCGGGAGAGCGTTACCGGCGACGCAGGCGAGACGGTTGATGAGGCAACAGAGGAAACGACCGATGGTGACACGGTGACCTTCCCCGACGAGGTGGCCGACGAAGTGGCGGGTGAGGAAACCCCCGATGACGATCGCGATGTGTCGCCGCTCGAGGCTCTCTTCGATGCGGCCATTCGCCCTGCCGTCCTCGCCGAACTGGCGCGGGCGCAGAAAGAGGTAACCTTTGCCACTTTCACCTTTAGCGATGGAGAGGTGCTCGGACGCCTCAATACGCTGGCCGGGCGCGGGGTGACCGTTCGCGGTGTTGTCGGATCGCCGATCGAGGCAGGTGATCCGCTCTTTCCCGTGCGAGTCTATAGCAATGAGGAAAACGGTATCATGCATGAGAAGTTCTTTCTCGTTGATGGAGAAACCGTTCTGCTCTCGTCGGGCAACATCGCCTATCAAAATATCAGAAACAATCTCCTGATCATCCGCGGTGATCCCTTGCTGGCGCATGCGCTGGCGGACGAGTTCGCACAACTGGAGCAAGGAATTCGCGGTGTGGCGAAGACGGCTATCTGTCCTCCCGTTACGGGATGTGCGGTGCGTGATGGAAATCTCTTTTTCTCGCCCGGGGCGTGTGCCGGGGTGTCGTCGCTCATCGCAGGTATTCCTGCCGGAATGACCGCCTATCTCCTCATGTACGGCGTTACCGACAACGCGCCGATGTACGGCGTTCTGAAAGATCTTCCGGGCCGCGGCGTGACTCTCCGGGTGCTCCTCGACGACTGGGTGGGGGATAACGGCTCTGTTGCCAACCAACCGGTGTTCGACGATCTTGTCGCCGCCGGTGCGACGGTTTCTTACTATGACGGCGAGATGGTTTTTCACCACAAGGTATTCATGACGCCATCTACCGTGCTGACCGGCTCGATGAACTGGACATACGCCGGATGTATGCTCAACGACGAGGTGGTGTTCCTTTCTCATGAGACCACGCTCCTCGAGCCCTTCGGCGCGTATGCCGAAGAGGTTTTCCCGTGAAGGTGCTTGTTGTACTCTCTTTCTTGTGGCTTGTGCCGTTTTCTCTCGCGGCACAGGTGAGAACCGGCCTCGAGGTGCTCGCAGCACGCGGATTCGATGTCGTTGCAGGGCGCAAAGTGGTGCTCGTGGCCAATCATACGGCCCGCGACCGGCTGGGACGTCATCTTGCCGATCTCCTGCTCAATGGCAAGAAAGCGGTGGTCCTGCGCATTCTCACGCCGGAGCACGGATTTACCGGCGATCGCGAAGGAGAGATCTCGGACTCGCGCTATCGTGGTATTCCCGTCGTTTCGCTGTATGGCAAAGAGAAAAGGGTGCGCCCCGAACTTTTGGCCGATGCCGACTGTGTGCTCTTCGACATCCAAGACGCCGGTGCCCGCTACTATACCTACCCGGCGACGCTCGCGTCTGTGCTTGAAGCGGCGAAAGCGGCGGGGAAGAAAGTCATCGTGCTCGATCGTCCGAATCCGGCGGGGGGCACCGTTGTTTCAGGCTTTGTGCCGTCCCCCGATCTCACCGGAAGATTGACGAGCCTCTATCCGATCCCGACCCGTCACGGAATGACCATCGGCGAACTCGCGCGCCTTTTCAACGAACACTTCGGAATCGGGGCCTCACTCGAAGTCGTAAAGATGGAAGGATGGCGACGCCAGATGCTCTGGCGCGATACCGGCCTCCCGTGGGTGCCGCCCTCGCCGAACCTCAAGACGCCGGAAGCGGCAGTCCTCTACGCCGAAATGGGGTGGCTCGAGACGACCAACCTCTCGGTGGGGCGTGGCACCGAAGATCCTTTTTTTACATACGGTGCTCCCTTTATCAACGGCGAGAGATTGGCGCAGGAGCTCCGTGGTCATCTCCCCGCCGGTGTGACGGTGGCCCCGCTCCGATTTACCCCGACCGACAAAGTCCATCGCTATTTC
>CALITV010000019.1 GCA_938048925.1 uncultured bacterium
GTCAACGATGTCGTCTCTCGGGATATCGCCGAGGGGCTCTTCAGCGCCGCCCAGATCGCCGCATTCGAGAAAGGCCGCATGATCCTTGAATATCACGCCGGCACGACGAAGTTCGACGGCGGCACCCCGGTCACGCGCCACACTCTCTTCGATCTCGCCTCGCTCACCAAACCGCTCGGCACTCTCCTCATGTGCGGACACCTCTTTGCGCAGAAGAGACTCGATCCCGATGAGAAGGTTTCCGAGATACTTCCCGAGATCGCCAAACCGATACGCATCGGCGATCTTATCGCCCACACTTCGGGGCTTCCCGGTTACGACGGATGGTTTCTGAAATACCGAGGCCTTTCTTCGATTGCCGATCGGAAAGCCGCCATTATCCAGTATGCCGCCGATTTTCCCAAAACTCTCCCCCCCAAATACAGCGACCTCAACTACCTTCTCCTCGGATTCATCATCGAACAGGCAAACGGCAAGTCACTCGACGCATTCTATGCCGAAACTCTCGAGGCAATCGGATACCGCGGTCTTCCGCCGATTTTTCTCACTGATGGCGGCGATCAGTCAATGGTCGTCGCAACGAGTCTCTCGCCGGTAAACGGGACACTCAACCACGGTCGCGTCGAGGATGAAAATTGTCAATTCATCGGCGGGATCTGTGGACACGCCGGTCTTTTCGGCACTGCCGAAGCAGTCGGCTCCCTTCTCTCCCATCTTCTTACCATCCCGTGGTACCGCGCCTTCGTCGAGCAAGGCATCGGGCTCGATCGCCCCGAACCACCCGACTCGAATTTCGGCACCACCGCGACCCCCGATATGCGCGGTCACCTTGGCTACACCGGCACGGCTTTCCTGATAGACCCGAAACGCGAACGCATCATAGTGGTGCTCACCAACCGCACTCACCCAACCCCTGATAAACCGAAGATGAAGGAACGACTTCGAAAGTTCCGGCAGGCGGTCTTCGACGAACTATTGAAATAACCCTCCCCTCTTGCGTCGGCCTTTCTCTAAAGAAGAGAATGGCGGGCGGCGAGTTCTCAGTGTGGTATAATCCCCAAAAGGATTCCCGCCGCAATAGCCGAACCAATCACCCCGGCCACATTCGGCGCCATTGCGTGCATGAGCAGATGGTTCTCCGGATCGGCCTGGCGACCGACCATCTGGGCAACCCGTGCGCTGTCGGGAACCGCCGAGACGCCGGCACAACCGATAATGGGATTTATCTTGTTTCCTTCTTTCAGGAAGAGGTTGATGAACTTTGCGATGAGGACACCTCCTGCCGTCGAGAACATGAACGAAAGAGCTCCGAGCCCGAATATCATGACCGACGCAGGTGTCAAAAAGGTCTGGGCGCTCGTCGAGGCACCGACCGTAACACCGATGAGGATGGTCACGATATCAACCAGCGCAGAACTTGCCGTTTTGGCGAGTCGATCGGTTACCCCCGACTCCTTCAGGACATTGCCGAGTAAAAGCATTCCAATGAGCGGCAAGCCGCCCGGAGCGATGGTAGCGCAAATGGCGAAGGCGACGACCGGAAAAAAGATTTTCTCGCGACGCGACACCTGCCGCGGCGGCTTCATGCGGATAAGGCGTTCCTTTTTCGTCGTGAGGAGTTTGATGACCGGCGGCTGAATAACCGGCACGAGCGCCATATAGGAGTAGGCCGCGATTGCTATCGCACCGAGGAGATAGGGAGCCATCATACTCGTGATAAAGATAGCCGTCGGGCCGTCGGCACCGCCGATGATGCCGATGGATGCCGCCTCCTGCAAATTGAATCCGAGCGCTATCGCGATAAGGAACGCCATGAAGATACCCAGTTGTGCGCCACCGCCGATCAGGATGAGTCTAGGGTTCGATATCATGTAGGAGAAGTCGGTCATCGCACCGATACCGAGGAAAATCAACGGCGGATAAATGCCTTTCAGAACCCCGAAGTAAAGATAGTTGAGCACCGATCCGGGGTCATAAACGCCAATCTGCACCCCCGCGGCTGTCGGGATATTGCCGATGAGGATACCAAAACCGATGGGCACGAGAAGAAGCGGTTCATAATCCTTCGCTATGGCAAGGAAAAGAAAGAAAAAGGCGACCAGCCACATCACGAGGTTGCCAATCGAGAAATGAGCAAAAGCAGTAGTGTTGAAGAATTTTGCGATGAAACTGCGGTTCTTCTCGACATAGTCGGCGAGCGTGCCGCTCGAACGAAGCGAAAAATCGATATATTGGGGGGTGATGGCATAAGAACTTTTGAAGTTCCTTATGGTAATCGAACTTTCCACCGCGATGCTCCCGACCGCGCTTCCCGGTATCGCCGTCGGGTAGCGTCCCGGCTCCGCCTCGAAGCGGATAAAGGCGACACCGTTGTCGGCAACCAGCAGGGACTCCTGCCCCAGTTCTCTTTTCTCGCCGTCGGGAAAAGTTATCTTCAGGCGATAGTTCTTTCCTTCGGGATAGCCAAGGTCGAAGATGTCCACCGCCGCCTCGTCTATGACGACCGCCTGCTGGGAGGTGATGGCAAG
>CALITV010000020.1 GCA_938048925.1 uncultured bacterium
AAACGACGATCGCCCTTCTCCCCCGCTTCGGACTGAGATTGCTTCAGGTTCCTTCGGGAGACGATATCCGGGGTATCGCAACCCGGTAAGTCAGAATGCCCGCCAGATCTGATCGAGGATAAAATCCCGTTCGGGAACGAGGTACGCCTTTTTCGGTGAAGAGAGAACGAGCGTGATGAGATAGAGTTTGCCGCTCTGGGCGCGCAGGAGGCCGGAGACTGCCGCGACAAACGAGAGGCTCCCGGTCTTGAGCCGCGCCTGCGATCGGTAATCGGCCTTCACCTTCTTGACCGTCCCCTCCTCGCCTGCCACGGGCAAGGTCGCAAAGAAGTCGGGCATCGTGTAGGCGTTGGCATACTCTTTCTTGAGCAGGTCCATCACAAAGCCGGGGGCGAGCAGATTCTGCCCTGTCGTGCCAAGTCCACAGGCGTTGATGATGTCCGGCTCGAAACCGGTCAATCCTTTGGCATACTCCTTGAGGATGGTTATACCGGATCGGTAGTCGCGTTTCTTTTCGATGCCGATCGTGTACATGATCGCATCGGCGATGAAGTTGGTCGACCAGCGGTTCATATAGGTGAGAACGAGGAAGAGTTCCCTGCTTTCGTGCGTGTAGCGGATGCCGTCGGCAGATTCGAAAAGGCTGTCGTCGAGTCGTGCCCGTTCGGCGCGAATATCCTTCGCCTGAAAGAGGAAATACATGAGCGTGTCGGTGTAGTATTGCAGCGGATTCCACACCTTGCGCTCCTTACGGAGCCCTTCTTTGAGTTCCTCACCGATGGTGCCCGAAAGAACAAGTTTCGTCCGCCCGTTGTCGTCGAGTGACTGTATCTCTACCTTCTTCTCCTTTCCCTTGACCGTCATCACGCTTCCCTCGAGCGTCACATGGCGTCCCGGCGTCGCGACAAAGGCCTGCGCCGGTTCTCCCGCCTTGCGCGGCAGAATGACCACCTCGACCGCGTTGTAGTTGAGCGCAAACGGCGACAGATAGGCATTATAGGCGCGCCCCGTTCCGTCGTTGCCGCTCATAGGGACGCTTCCCTTCTCGCCGTAGGCGTAGTCGTCGGCGACGACCCGCGCGATGAACTGAACGCCGCGGTTGCGCAACTCGTTCGCGACGAACCAGAGTTCTTCCATGACCATCGTCGGGTCACCGAGCGTTTTCATATAGAGCGTCGCCGTCTCTGGTTTGTAGAAGAATTTCGTCTTGAAGGTGTAGTTACGCCCGAGATAAGTGAGCGCCGCACTGGTGGTGATGAGTTTGACATTCGAGGCGTAGGGGAACGCCTTATCGCGGTTGTGCGTAACGACCTCTCTTCCCGCCGCGACATCGTAGAGAACGAGTCCCACCTCCTCCGGTGCCAGAATCCCGAAATCGGGAGCAAAAGAGGGAGATGCACTCTGAGCACAGAGAAACACGGTCCCCAGAACCGTTGAAAGGAAGAGCGCTTTCATCGCACCGCGCGGTTGTTTCCTCGATGCTCGCGGAGCCACTCGCGCACCGTGGCCACAATCATGTCTATCGCGACGACATTCTCGCCGCCTTCAGGAAGGACGAGGTCGGCCCACTTCTTCGACGGCTCGACGAACTGGGCGTGCATCGGTTTGACTGTTTCGTAATACTGTTTGCGTATCTGCTCGAATTTCCGGCCCCGCAGTTCGATGTCGCGACGGATGCGCCGAAAGACGCGGATGTCGGGATCGGTGTCCACGAATATCTTGATGTCGAACAGGTCGCGTATCTCCTTGCGATGGAAGGTGAGGATCCCTTCGACCACGATGATGTCTGCCGGTTCGACCCGGTCAACCTCCGCCCGTCGCCCATGACGGACGAAATCGTAGATCGGCTTATCGATCGCTTCTCCCGCGATGAGGCTCCTGAGTTGCCGGTGGAACAAATCGAAATCTATCATGTCGGGATGATCATAGTTGAGATTCTCCCGCTCCTCCGGTGAAAGTCGGCTGAAGTCTTTATAGTAAGAGTCCATCTCGATAATGGCCACCGTCTCCTGTGGCGCCATCGCCGCCTTGATGTTGTGTGCAATCGTGGACTTCCCCGAACCGGTCCCACCGGCGATACCAATGACGAGCGGCATGGCATCCTCCCCGCCGTTGTTCGAGGTACTATACCGCGGTTTCTGGTTGTTTTCAAATTTTACCTGCGGTTATGGTAACCACGGAGATACTTTTTTTGCATTTTGTCGTTCGGGGTGCTATGGTCGTTCTGTCGTCGGTTTTTTTACCGTTTTTGAGTCGGAGGTCATAATGGCGGCGAAAGGTTATGTAGAAATCTCGATCGAAGGGTGCAAGGGGTGTGGACTCTGTGTCCACTATTGCCCCGTCAAATGTCTCGAGCTCAATCTGTCCGACACCAACTCCTATGGTTTGCACTACGCATACCTCAAGGAACCGGACAAATGCATCGGCTGTGCGAACTGCGGGGTCATCTGCCCCGACGCGGCGATCACCGTGTATCGTAAGAAAAACTAACGGCATAGATGGAGGAACGCTGTGGCTGACCTGAAGTTCATGAAAGGAAACGAGGCGCTTGCCGAAGCGGCGATCCGCGCCGGTATGCACGCCTATTTCGGCTACCCCATCACTCCGCAGTCGGAGGTCGTCGAGTACCTC
>CALITV010000021.1 GCA_938048925.1 uncultured bacterium
AAGATCTCGGCATCAGAGGAGGCGAAACCGACAAAGAAGGGCTCTTCTCTCTCGAAATCGTGGCATGCCTCGGCTGTTGCAGCCTCGCACCGGTCATCGCCATCAATGGAAAGGTGTACGGGAATCTCGACCGTAAAAACCTGCTGAAGATTCTCAGAGAATATCGAAAGGGAGGCGCCGCATGACCGCCATTCGTCGCATCAATATCGGTGTCAGTTCGTGCGGGATCGCCGCCGGAGCCAGTGAAACAGCCGCATTCCTCAAGAAGGAAACGAATAACATCCCCATCGTCGAGGTCGGGTGCATTGGTCACTGCTATGCCGAACCGCTCGTCGAAGTGGTTACCGAAAACGGATCGGTATTCTACGAAAAGGTCATGCCCAAGAAGGAGCATCTCGACCGTATCCTCGGCCTGAAAGAACAGGGGCGTCTCGTCATGAGAGCACAGCGCACCGAACGGGAAAAGATAAAGGTCCTTGCACTCGCAGGGCGCATTGCCATGACCTCGCTCGACGAATATCTCGCACACGGCGGTTACGAGGGACTGAAAAAGGCTCTCACTATGAAACCGGCGGACATTGTCGAAGAAGTCAAGACATCAGGCCTCCGGGGCCGCGGCGGCGGCGGCTTCCCGACCGGCCTCAAGTGGGGTTTCCTCGCGGCGAAGCAGGCGCCCGAGAAGGTGCTCATCTGCAATGCCGACGAAGGCGACCCGGGCGCTTTCATGGACCGCTCGCTCATGGAGTCGGTACCACACCAAGTCCTCGAAGGGATGCTCATCGGCGCGTGGGCGACTGGCGCCACGAAACTGTTCATCTACTGTCGCGCCGAGTATCCGCTTGCTATCAAGAACCTCAAAATCGCCATCGAACAAATCTACGCAAACAAACTCAACAATCTCAATGGGCGCACCGTCGAGTTCAAACTCAAGGAAGGCGCCGGCGCGTTCGTCTGCGGCGAAGAGACGGCAATGATCCACTCGCTCGAAGGCAAACGAGGCACACCGCGGTTCCGCCCCCCCTATCCGACCGACAGCGGTTTCCTCGGGTACCCGACCGCGATAAACAATGTCGAGACCTTCGGCAACATCCCGCTCATCCTGCGCGAAGGAGGAGCCACTTTCGCAACACTCGGAACCGCAGGCTCGAAAGGGACCAAACTCTTCGCCCTCGCCGGCGATGTCAAGTATCCGGGGCTCGCCGAAGTGCCGATGGGGGTAACCATCGGCGATATCGTTTACGAGATAGGCGGCGCCGATCGCAATGCGGTCAAGGCGGTGCAGATCGGCGGCCCCTCCGGCGGCTGTATCCCCGCCGAGAAGTTCGACGCCGTCGTTGACTACGATTCTCTCAAGAGCCTCGGCGCCATCATGGGATCGGGCGGACTCATCGTCATCGGTAAGAACCGCTGTATGGTCGAGACGGCACGCTACTTCCTCGAATTCACCACCCGCGAGTCGTGCGGCAAATGCACCTTCTGCCGGATCGGCACCAAACGGATGCTCGAGCGGCTCGAGAAGATAACCAGCGGCAAGGGAACCGACGAGGATGTCGCCTTTCTCGCCGATCTCGGCCCCAAAATCATCAAGGGATCGCTCTGCGGACTCGGCCAGACGGCTCCCAATCCGGTCATCTCGACGCTGCGCTATTTCCGGCATGAATACGACGCGCATACCAAAGAAGGAACATGTCCGGCGCTCCAGTGCAACGCCCTTTCCGATGTCTCTGTTGACAAAGAAAGATGCGTAAAGTGCGGATTGTGTGTCAAAACCTGTCCGGTCAAGGCAATCAGCGGAGATTTCGTCGTGGACAATGCGATCTGTACCCGGTGCAATTCCTGCATCGAGGTATGTCCCAAGAAGGCGATAAGCCGCGTCGAAAAAGGAAAAGGCTTCTACGGCACGAACGGAGGCGCACGATGAGTATCACTATCACCATAGACGGTAAGAAGTTTACCGCTGAAAAAGGCGAAACCATTCTGCGGGTCGCCGAACGAAACGGCATCTCTATTCCAACTCTCTGCTTCAGCGAGAAGGTCGCCAAGAACACCTCTTGTTTCGTATGCGTCGTCAAAGATCTCAAGACGGGACGCTTCGTCCCCTCCTGCGCGATGGAAGCGGCAGACGGCATGGAGATCGCTTCGGAGGCGCCCGAGGTACGCGATATGCGGCTCACGGCGCTCAACCTCATCCTCTCGGAGCACCGCGGCGACTGCGAGGCACCGTGCACGATCGCCTGCCCGGCGCACGCGCAGGTGGAAGAGTATGTCCGCGCAGGACGAAAGGGCGACTTCCTCGAGGCCCTCAAGATCATCAAGCAGCGCATCCCGCTGCCGCTCTCGATCGGTCGCGTCTGCCCGCGTTTCTGCGAGAAAGACTGCCGCCGCAATGTCGTGGACAAGGAGGCGGTCGCCATCAACGATTTCAAACGACTCGCCGCCGATCTCCACTATGACACCTACCTAGAGGAACTGCCGCCACTTTCCGAAAAGAAGGTCGCTATCATCGGCGCCGGTCCCGCTGGCCTTTCGGTCGCCTACTTTCTGCGTTTGCACGGCATTGCCTCCGACCTTTACGACAAGATGCCGGCGGCGGGCGGCATGATCCGTTACGGTATCCCGGAATATCGTCTTCCCAAAGCAATCCTCGATAGGGAGATCTCTCATTTCACGAAGATGGGCGGCATCTCCTTCTTCTTCAACAAAGAGGTGGGGAAAGACCTCTCGCTCGACGATCTCAAGAAAAACTACGACGCCGTTGCGGTCACGGTCGGCTCATGGAAATCGAGCGCGGCGGGCGTCGAAGGCGAGGATCTCGCCGTCGGCGGCATCCAGTTCCTCGAGAAGATCGCGCGCGCCGGCTGGAAGGGTGACAACCCCGGCAAAACGATCGTTATCGGCGGCGGCAACACCGCGATGGACTGCCTGCGCACATCCGTGCGGCTCGGATCCAAGGATGTCACCTGCTTCTACCGTCGGACCGAAGCCGAGATGCCGGCAGAGAAGATAGAGATCCATGAAGCGAAAGAAGAGGGCGTCAAGTTCGAGTTTCTCGTCGCTCCGGTCAAACTGCGCCGTGAAAATGGACGGCTCGTCCTCACGAGCCAACGGATGCAACTGGGCGAACCGGATGCTTCGGGACGGCGTAAACCGATTCCGATTCCCGGTTCGGAATTCGACACCGTCGCCGACACCGTCATCGCGGCAATCGGTCAGAAGACGGTGGTACCCCCCGGCGTCAAAACGACCAAATGGGGCGACGTGGAGGTGAACAAGGATGACTGCCGCATGGAGGGAGCGGTTTTCGCGGCTGGGGACTGTGTGAGCGGCCCAGCCACCGTCGTCGAGGCGGTCGCCGGCGGACGCCGCACGGCGCTCGCGATCGTCGCCCACTTCGCCGGCGCACCGTTCAAGGAACCCTATCTCCTCAATGTCTCGCGTGGAAAATGGCAGAGCCTCGCAAAGGACGATCTCGTTTTCCTCAAGGAACCGCCGGAGCGCAAACGAACCCCTCAACGGCTCATACCGCTCAAGGAACGGACCACCACCTTCAAGGAGGTCGCATTCACCTTCACCCCCGACGAGATCAAGAAGGAGGGCGAACGGTGCATCGAGTGCTCCTGTACCGCGAAGGGCGATTGCCTGCTTAAGAAACACAGCGAGGGCTACGGCGCCAAACCGGAGGCGATCGTCGGAGAAAAACCCAACTTCGGCTACGACACGCGCCATCCCGAGATCATCCTCGACCGGGGTAAGTGCATCAAGTGTGGCATCTGCGTCAAGGTCTGCTCGGAGGTCGTGAACCAGAACCTGCTCGGATTCAAATTCCGCGGATTCGCAACCCGCATAGATACCGCTTTCTCGCGGCCGCTCCCATCCCCGCTCTGTCGGGACTGCGGTAAGTGCATCGAAGAGTGCCCCGTCGGCGCACTCGACTGGAAGGCAAAGAAGTAGGGTCATTCGGAGCGGCGCTCTGTGCGCCTTTTTCGTTTCTTGTCCCCTTACCGAGCGGTCATTTGGGCCGCTCGGTAAGGGCGAGTTCACGACGCGCTTTCTGATTCATCTCGTCGGTGAGTTCGGTCATCTTGCAGATGTCTTGATAGAGTTTCGTGGCCTGTAGCGGGTCATAACTCTGATAGAGTTGTGCCTTGAGGAAAAGTTTCTGCAAAAGTTTCGGCTTCGCGGCGATCCATCCGGCACACTCGGCGTGCGCGGGGTCTTCGGCGGCGCACTTCTGATACCATTCGTCGGCCTCCGCATAACGGTCGCGCCGTTCGGCGCGCGCGGCCTTCAGGTAGTAGCCCCACGCACGAATCTTCTTGCTCTGTTCGCGCCAGCCGCTCCCCCGCGGTGCAATGACCCGGTCGAGCACATCGGCGTCAGCGACAGTCCGCAGGATCGCTTCGGGATCGTTGACGCGCACCGCTTCCCGCACTTTTTCGAGAATCTTGGTGAACGAAACGATCTGGGCGCGCAGGAGCATCGCCTCCGCCTTCATCGGCGTCCCTTCGAGAAGGTTCTCGACTTCGTCGATCTCGGCGAGCGCCTGCGGATACTCACCGGCAGCGTACCGGCGCACCGCCTCGTTGAGAACCGCCGTCCTCACCTCCCCTGCCTCGAGCAGGAGCGTCGCGACGGACACTGCGATGAAGACCAGCACCTGGCCCCATCGGTCCGTCTCTTCGTCTGTTGCGTTGCACATGGCCTCCTCCTTCTCTCACGGTTGGTCACAACCACCGTTTTCTTCCTGCGGGAACCGGCGTCACGGAACAAAAGCAAGCGCATACCGTCGAGTAGGCATCCAGTCGCTGAGAATGAACCGCCGTAGTCCTGCGGGAACAGGAAGGGGAAGCGGGAGATGCATACCATCGAGTCGGAAGGAGCGAGTCGGTATCATTAACCGAATCTACTTTCAGTATAGCACAACCATTACGAATTGCAAGCGGAAAATGAGCCTTCAGGCCTCCGAACCGCGCCCTTTTTTCGCGAGATCGGCGAGCCGCTTCTTTTCGAGCAGATCGCGGATGTCCGGCATCGGGAGGGGGAATGGCCCGTACAAACCCGGCGCGGTGATATGAAGCAGGTATGTGCGAATGGAATGCACGAGGAGCGGAAGTGCGAGCATCAACGCCTCCTCGCGATTCCGCTCATCCCGCGGCGCCGCTTCGGAAAATTCGAACCACCCTTCGGCGGCGATGTGGAAGGAATAGCCGGGAACCTTTTTCTCACGATTGGCGGTTATCCGCACCACAATGCGCATTTGCCGCTCCTCCTGCGGGTTGGCGAACACATTGAAGTCGAAATCGAGCGGAAGCGGCGGCAGGTTTCTCTCTTTGCGATTGGGAGGCATCGGCACCGTGTCAAGGGAAACAGAAACGACTACGAATTTTCTAATATCTACGGGGGCCTGTTTGATATCCATCGTCACCTCCATGGTCCATCTGCCGGTATAGCGCCGCAAGAGACGATTTCAAGTATTTCATGACGGCGCTTGTAAACACAGGCGATCGGTACCGAGCGAGCGAGTTGTTCTGCCAGAGCGGTTCATTCTCGAAATCTTCAGTGCTTTCGGAAAGATGCTCGGCAAACAGGGATGTCCCGGGGATCGGGCTGAACTCGTTGAGATAGGGACGCGCACCCGCCGC
>CALITV010000022.1 GCA_938048925.1 uncultured bacterium
ACATGGCGGCGGCGGCGGCGGCGGCCCTTCTATCGGCATACTTTCGGTCGGTTCCACCTATACCTATCCGCTCACGACCTTCTCCCTTGCTCCGGGCGGGCAGGGCGGAACGAGCGCCGTCAGCCCGGGGCAGAACGGAGAACAGATGACCACGAAGGATCTCTCATCGTAGGGAGATTTCTCATCTTCCCGCTTCCTCCCGTCGCGGCCGGTAGTTTTCCTTGAACAGCGGAGATGAAATGAGAAAATCGGCAGTAGAGCGATTGCAGGCAACCGGTATGTTGTACACTACCGCGATGCGCAAAAGCGCCTTGACATCAACATCGTGCGGCATCGGTTCCAGCGGGTCCCAAAAAAAGATGAGAATATCAATCTTTCCTTCGGCGATCATCGCTCCGATCTGCTGATCGCCGCCGAGCGGACCCGATCTGAGTTTGGTCACCTCCACCGGGGATGTGCCCGACTTTCGTGCCGACAAAAGCGCCTGTTCCACCAACCGCCCGGTCGTTCCCGTGCATATCAGGGAGTGTTCTCCGAGCGTAGCCTCATTCCAACGGACCCACTCGATGAGATCTTTCTTCCGGTTATCGTGGGCTACCAGCGCAAGGTTCTTTTTCTGCATGATCGTCAAAGGGCGTTTCTCCTAACTATACGAGATCAAAGACAAAATGAGCAGAACCAGAAACAATCCTCCCGTGATAACGATTGCCGCTTGAAAGGGACTTTCTTTCATTGGTTACCCCCGTTACTCCTTTGCGGTACGGAAACTGAAGTCTCCCGATACCGCCGTCGCGTCGGAGGCGGTCGCACGGACTCGGAAACGGAACAGCGTGTCGGAAGTAAGGCCCGAAAGGGTCACTTCGTGTTCCACCCCCTGTGTCCCCGTTCCCGCCGACATACCATAATCGGGTATCTCGAGGCCGTATTCGACCCCTCCCTGTGCCGGACGGGATGAGCGCCAGCGGATCGTTGCGCCGGCTGCGGTCACCTCCTCGACGCGGATATCGGACAACACCATCGGTGCGAATGGTATGGCAGGTGTTTTTGCTTTACCTTTCACCTCATCCACGAACTTCCGGATGCGGGCCGGAGAACAGGGAAAAACACCGCTTCCGTAGGTGTTTTCCATATGATCGGCGAGCGTGATCAATTCGTCGAGGTTCCAGCGGAGAAAATGTGCTTCACTTCCTTCATCCGCCCGCTGGTACCGGAAGATCGCCTGATGGACATGATCGAAGACATCAACGCAGTCGCGCAGGTGAGAAAGACGCCGTTTCAGATCGTCGTAGTGAGCCGTCGAAAGGGCCGTTTTTGCCTCTTCGAGATCGGCGAGCGACATATCGGCGAGGTAACGCGCTTCGTGTTTTTCCTGTGCAATGTCGGCGATCGTCTGCGCCGTGGGATTCTTGAGTTCCTGATAGAGCGGCGTGTAGTCGGGGTCCCAGAGATTTATCTTCTTTATCTCGAAATTCGATGTGGGACCGAGATCGGCATTCTCCGGAATGTCGCTCGACTTGGCCATCCAGAAACCCTTCGGGTAGTACATCTTGCGCCCGATGTCGAAGGTGCGTCGGAGCGCCGCAATGAGATGGCCGGCCGCCGCCGATTCGGGGGGGAGTCCATAAAACGACTGAACCCATTCTTTCCAGATGAGATCGACCGGATATTCGACATTCTTCAGCAGTTTCGAGAAGGCGTAGAGGTTGACCTCGTTGGGGGTGCCGAAGGCCGAATTGCCGCCCCGCTCCACGCGCCCGAAGGCGCCGTTGCTTCCCAATGCGTGCTGGTGGCGGAGCCGGTACTGGAGATAATCGGGAAGGGCGAACGGTATTTTCGACTGTCCCCAGTATTCGCCCGCGAGATCGAATTCCGCCACGGTGTTCCGCACGAACGCGCCTTCAAACCCCGGATCGTGTGGATGGTAGGGTTGCCAATCCTGCGGGACCTCCTTGGGCATCACGGTATAATCGGTGTGCGGCTCTTCGGAAAGCGCCTGCAGGAGATACCCTTGTTCTGCCGGAAAATGGATGAAGGTGCGCACGATGAGATCGCGGCCCGATTCCTCCACCACCGCGGTGCGGACCATGTCGATGAGCAGTTTGACGATGTGTACCTGCTTGTTCTCGATCTCGTTGCAGTAGGAGAAGTCGAGAAGACAGAGGCACTGCGCATACCACGGATCAGGAGAGGAAGAGCCGAACATGAGCACCACCCCGTCGATCTCGGGCACCTTCTGGAGCGCATCGCGATATACCTTGCGCCGCTGTTCCCATTGGATATCTTCCGGATCATAGCAGACGACGTAAGAATTGTTGGCCAGTTCGTGGGCCCAGACCCAGACTTTGAGCCCCGCCGCGTGGGCCTCCTGCGCGATCTCACGGATGAGCACCGCCTTGGCATTGTCTTTTATCTCGTCTATGTCCATGATGAGATCGTGCGACAGGTGTATCTCGTTCACGCCGAACGCCGCTGCCTTTTCTATGATCATCGTCGCGTTTGCTCGGTCGTCGTTCAGGATGATCCAACCGACCGTGTCCATCGGCCGGACCCAAACATCCTCGTCGGGAAGAAGCGCATCATCGCTCTCGGTGCCATCATCGGAAAGCATCAACTCCTCGTCGGCCGGGACGATATCCGAGAGGAGGTCGTCGACACCGGCGGCATCGTCGGCGTTCGAAGAAGAATCTCCCCCATCCGTGTTGCCAGAGTCGGGCTCGACCGCTATTTCATCAGGGAGGCCGTTCTCTTCGAGCGGTATGCCGCTACCCGTATCGCACGAGAAAAACGACAGCGAAAGAAGGAGTATCAGGAGCGATCGACAGCTATGGCGCTTCATTGGTTTTCTACCCATATCTCGACCCGCCGGTTGCGGTTGCGCCCTTCTTCGGTCGCGTTGTTCGCAACCGGGACGGCGCTCCCGTAGGCTGACACCGCAACATTTACTCCGCGACGGCGGAAATAGTCGGCGACCGCCGCGGTACGCAGACGCGAGATCGCCACACACGACTCGGGGGTGCCGACGGCGTCGGAAAAACCGATGAGACGAACCATCCGGTGGCGGTATTCGGGGAGCGAAAGCATGTCGAGTATCCGCTCGGCGTCTCGCTTTGCTTTATTGTCGAGTTCGACACTGTTGAAGCGGAATCGCAAGTTGACCGACAGTCGTTTGAAATTTGCCGTTTCCTCACGATAGGCTGCGGGGGCGTCTGCCGGTATGCGTGGTGATTCCAGTCGTGGCAGGAGCGAAAGGAATCCTGTTTCCTCGACAACATGTTGTCCCTCTGCCGAGAGGGAAACAGCAAGAAATTTTGCTACCCACGGATTGGATGGAGACTGGGCAGTGTAGAGGAAAAGCCGGCGCGAAAGGGGGTAATCTTCGGTCGAAACCGAAAATACCGTGGGATAGAGCGGCACACCGTTTCCTTCCGCGATGGCGAGCGCCTTCGACTCTCGGATGTAGGGAAGACCGGTAAAACCAATGGCAAAAATATCTTTGGCAACCGCATCGGAAAGATCGGCATTGCTTTCCCAGCGGATGGTTGACTCCTCCAGTTTTTCCTTGCGGAGAACGAGGTGAACGAAAGTGTCGTAGGTGCCGCTTTTGTCGTCGCGCGCATGGCGTACGATCGCGCCGGAGAAAGCATCGCTAATCTCTTCCCATCGCGAGAGTTTTCCCGAAAATAGTGCGGCGGCTGTTTCAACGGTCATCTCCTCCAGAGGATTGGCCTTGTGAACGATGATCGCGAGACCATCCATGGCCAAAATGTGTTCGGAAAGGTGGGAAGTCATATCGCCGAACCCCGCCTCGGCAAATCTTTCGGCCTCGGTTTCCTTGATGGGACGCGATGCCATTGCAATCTCACATTCGTTTTTCAGAAGTTTCTCGAAACCGGTGCCAGTACCGTGCGCTTCCACCGCGATCGCGACCGGACCCTCT
>CALITV010000023.1 GCA_938048925.1 uncultured bacterium
GCCGGTCGGGTTGTTCGGCGTATTGATAATGACGGCGCGCGTCTTGTCGGTGATGGCAGGCTTTACATCCTCGAGCGTGAGCCGGAAACCGAACTCCTCCTTGGGGCGGCAGAAGACCGGGACGCCGCGGGAGAGTTTCACCATACTGACATAACTCACCCAGTAGGGAACCGGTATTACCACTTCGTCTCCCGGAGAGATCGTCGCCTGTAGCAGGGCATAGATGGCATACTTCGCCCCCGGCGTCACCGCGATGTTCGCCTCATCGTAGTGAAGGTTGTTCTCCCGCAGGAACTTCTGACGGATCGCCGTCTTGAGTTCCTTGATGCCCGACGAATCGGTGTATTTGGTGAATCCGAGATCTATCGCCTTTTTCGCAGCTTCCTTGATCCGCTTGGGTGTGTCGAAGTCGGGCTCGCCGGCTGAGAAACTGATGACATTGACGCCGCGTTCGTTCATTGCCTTTGCCTTTGCCGCGATCTCGAGCGTCGCCGACTTCCCGATCATCGAGGTGGCGCTGCTGAGGCGGCCCCTCTTGCCGCCCACAGGGGCGGTTGCGGGGGAATCTTGTCCTTTTGCCCTTTTATCCATCGTTTTTCTCCACTGGTGAGATGCTATTGAAAGAGGTTGCGCACTATTCTTTCGTGTTGTCCCGCCTTGAGTTCCACGGGAATAACCCGGTCTATGTTGTAGTTCTGATTCTTGATGCGTATCTTGTGTTCTCCCGGAGGCAGTTCGTATTTGTCGAGAGGAGTGCTCTGGATCGGTTTTTCGTTGATGTAAACGAATGTCGAAGGGGTGGTGATAAGGGTAAGGTACGCCCGATCGGGCTTCAATCCTTCTTCCGGTGTCGTTTCCTTCTTCGGTTCGACCTTTTGCTCCGCCGGTTTCTCCTCCTTTTTCTGAACGATTTTTACCCCCTTGAGCGGCTTCAGGATGAAATCAACCTTCGTCTGCAGGTTGGTGCCCGTCACTACCCCGAGGTTCTGTTGGACCGGTTGATAGCCGTCCTTTTCCAAACGGATCACCACCTCCACCCCCACCGGGATCTCGACCATGTAGGGAGTCTGTTTCTCGGAATAGCGGTCATTGACGAAGATCTTGGCGCCGCTGGGGTCCGAGTTGACGGTAATGAACGCCTTCTGCTCGCCGACACGCGCCATCGTCACCACCTTGGTTTGTGTTTCCCCTTCTTTAAGGGTGATCGTCTCCCGTTTGGTGATGTAGCCGTCCCGGCGCAGTTCTATTTCATGCTGCCCCGGCATGATGCCCTCTATCTTGCACGGCGTCTCGCACCGCTTGTGCTGCATTGTTCCGGGATCGAGATTCACCAGCGTGCCGAACACATTGGATTCGACGATGAGCGTAGCTGCCCGCTTTGTCTCGCGGATTACGAACCATCCTATCGCGCCGAGCACCGCGACGAGCACCGCAACCGCGACCGCGATAACGACACCGTGCGTGCTCGATTTGCCGGTCGTCATGACGATCACCGACTCTTCCCCGTCGTCCTCGTCTGCGGAAACAGGCGGCGCGACGAGTTGCGGCGAGTAATTCTTCGGCATTTTGAGTTGCTTATATCGCTCTATCTTCGCCATATCTTCTTCGAGTTCGGCGGCGAAGAACTCGCTCATGAAGTTCATGAGGTCCTGACGATCGAATTTACGGTTGCTGGTGAAAATGAAACGGCGAAGATCTTCGGCCAGTTCGCTTGCCCATTGGTAGCGTTCGTCACGGTTCTTGGCAAGCGCCTTGAGCACGATGCGGTCGAGTTCCGGAGTTACATCATGGTTGAACAGCGAGGGAGGCGGGACATCGGCCTTGCGTATTTTTTCGAGTGTCTCGACATCGTTCTTGCCGAGGAAAAGCCGTTTTCCGGTAAGCATCTCGAAAAAGACGACACCGAGTGAGAAGATGTCGGACCGCCGATCGAGCGGCATCGCGGCCACCTGTTCGGGCGACATGTAACTGAACTTGCCCTTGAGCATGCCGGCCTGCGTTTTGGTTGATTTCGATTTCGCTTTGGCGATACCGAAGTCTATCAGTTTGACCGTTCCCTCATAGGAGATGATGATGTTTTGCGGCGATATGTCTCGGTGCACGATGTTGAGGGGGTTCATCTTCTCGTCGGTTTTGCGGTGAGCATAGTCGAGTCCGTCGCACACCTGCGCGATGATGTGCGCCGACTGCTCCACCGGCATGAGAAGATCGACTTTTTTCATCTGCTTTCGGACCGTCTTGAGGTCTTTGCCGTTGACGAGTTCCATTGCGATGAAGTAAGAATCTTCTATCTTTCCGAGTTCGAGTATCTGGACGATGTTCGGGTGCTGGAGTTGGACCGCTATCTTGGCTTCGTCAATAAACATACGAATAAAATCGGCGTCTTCGGCGACTTCGGGCAGAATCTTCTTTATGGCAACGATCTTCTCGAACCCCTCGACGCCGAACATCTTCGCTTTATAGACCTCGGCCATGCCGCCGACATTGATAAGTTCCAAAAGGTAGTACTTCCCGAAAAGGCGTGGGAGACTGAGCGTCCGATCGGCCATGGTGAGAAATCTCCGCCGTAACAATTGCTAAATATCGTAGTGGTGCGGCATTCATAAGTCAAATTTTTGAACGCTTTCGGCATCATCGGCTGGCGCCCGGGGGCGTGTCATTTCTTGCAAAAGCGACAATTCCCGCATAGGATGCCGCTATTTTTGCTCGAAAACGAGGAGCGATGTTCAGTGATCGGGCACCCGTGGATCTCGTCAGCGGACCTGTTGAGAGAACGATTCGGGCGCTTGCTTTTCCCGTCGTAGCGCTCAATCTTCTCCGCGCTGGGTATAACATCGTGGACATGTTCTGGATCGGGAGGCTCGGGCCCGAGTTTCTCGCCGGTGTTTCGGGCTCCATTTTTCTAGTCTGGGCGATTCATGGTCTATCGCATCTGGTGACCATCGGCATCACCGCCGGTGTTGCGCGCAACATAGGGGAAAAACGGGCCGATCGGGCCGTGGCGAATGCCGCGAGGGCACTTCACTATGCCGTCTATTTTGGCATCCTCGTCGCGGTGGTCACTTATCCGCTTGTGCCCTTACTGATCTCCTCTGTCGGGATGTCGGAAACGGCAACGCGCGCCGGTATTCACTATCTCCAGATTATGACGCTGTTCACCCCCTTGATATTTCTTCTCTTTTCGCTCCACTCGCTGTTCGTTGCCCGGGGAGATACGGTTACTCCTCTCCGCGTTTTCGCGACAACTTTTCTGCTCAACATCGTTCTTTCT
>CALITV010000024.1 GCA_938048925.1 uncultured bacterium
TGGCAGGAGGACATCATGGCCATGCAGCGTATTCTCGTTATCCCCGACGAAGCGAAGCAGCCCGCCGCATTTGCCGCTTTTGTCGCAAAGCACCCTTGTCTCCGTTTCGTCTCGCTCGTCGGCGTTGATTTTCTCGGCAACGACACCGATGAGCGGATACCAATCGAGTATTTCCTCAAGCATGCGGACGAGATCTTCGACGGTGGAGTTCAGACCGACGGCTCATCGGTCAACCTCCCCGGCATCGCCGATATCAATGATGCGAAAGTGGATTTTGTGATAGATACCGAACGAAAGTGGTTCGTGGACTATAACGAGGCGCTCCGCGATGAAAGTGGCACACCGCTCGGCACGATCCGCATCCCGGTCTTCTTTCGCCACCATGACCGGTTCGTCTGTTCCCGCTCGGTTCTCCGCGACACCCTTGAGATGATCCGCCGGGAACTCAAAGTCGTTATCACGCGTGACCTGCTGTTCCTCAAGAAACACGACATCGCACCCGCTGAACTTTCCGATATCTATTTCACTCTTGGCACCGAACTGGAATTTTGGGTCTCCTCCCCTTCCCCCCATGTCACGACCCACGAACTGCGTGTTTCACAGGCGCTCAAAGAATCCTACTGGAAACGGACTCGCGGCGAGATTCGCACCTGCCTCGAAAAATCCCTTCTTTTGCTCCAGCATTACGGCCTCGATCCCGAAATGGGGCACAAAGAGGTCGGCGGCGTCCGTGGACACATTACCGAAGAGGGACGCCTCCACAATGTCATGGAACAACTCGAGATAGACTGGCGTTTCAGCGACCCACTTCAGGCGGCCGACAACGACATCCTCGCCCGTTTCGTCATCAAGGATACCTTCATGCGCCACGGTCTCTCGGCAACATTTGTCGCCAAACCGATAGAAGGGATAGCCGGCAACGGTAAGCACATGCACATCGGCATCGGTGTGATCCTCGCCGACGGACGCCGCATCAATCTTTTCGCGCCGTTCGAACGGTCCCAGTATCTTTCCGACCTTGGCTACGGTGCCATCATGGGACTCCTCCGCAACTGGGAGGCGGTCAATCCGTTCATCTCTCATTCGAACTCGGCACTCAAACGGCTCCAACCGGGCTTCGAGGCGCCCGTTTCCGTCGTCGCCTCGCTGGGCCGCTCCCCCGAAAGTCCTTCGCGCAACCGAACCGTTCTCGCTTGTCTTGTCCGCGGCACACACCCCCTCTCGACTCGTTTCGAGGTCCGCGCCCCCAACCCGCACACCAACACCTACCTCGCCGCTGCCGCCATGTACATCGCCATGCTCGACGGCATGCGCTACGCTGCCGGCAACGATCCTGTGGCACTCCACCGCGAATTTTCGAAGAAACGAAACGAAAAAACGGCTTACCTCGACGAAGAACGCGAATACCTTTCCGAGGAAGACATCTTCGAGCACTTTTCTCCCGAAGAACGCGAACGACGCTTCGGCAAAAGCCCCGCAACCGTATGGGAAGTGCTTGCCCCCTTCCATGAAACTCCGCGCCTTTACACCAACACCCCATTCTCACCAGAAATCGTGCGTTCATTTTACCTCTCGTCGCTTGCCAAATGGGTCATTGACATTCGCGACAAAGAGATACCGGAGACGATCCGAGAACTCGCCGGAATGCGCCGGTACCCCGACCGAGAAAACAGTCTCGATGCCAAACGCTGGGAAGAATTCGAAGTGATACGCAACGAACTCGCCAAGGACGATGAACGGCGCGAATCGCTTGCGACCCGGCTTGGCAACTTTTTCACCCACGGCGACTACCCCAAGGCGTCGGACATGCTCACTATCTTCCGCAAACGCCTCGCTCAGGCACGCGACGCCTACCGGCGATACACAGCAAATCTTATCTAGGGAATCGCGGGAAACACCTACTCGCAGTTGGTCGTGCTTGGATTGTAGGTGTAGCCGCTGTTACACTTACAATAAATGTCACCCGTGTTCTTGTCGTAATAACATTTCCCGTTGTTGCAAGTTATCGTCGGAGTCGCGTTACTGCAATTGGCGGGACACCCATCAGGATACGATGGAGGTGGATCAGCAACATCACACTGGCTGCATTCCGGCAAGAGCGAATAGGTCCCGCCAATACAGGCAGGATAAGGGGTGTGCATAACTATCACAGGATTTTTCCACCCCTTATCGCACACACATGACGCGACACCGCCCGAGTACTGACAGGAACCGTAACTGCGAGGGCAGACTGCCAGCGGTTTCTGTCCACATGAAAAATAACAATCTTCGAGACACGTTCCGTTGCCGTCGCTGTCCTGATAGCCCGAGGCACACTGGGTGCAGGTGGTACCCGTATAACCGGTATCGCAGGTGCAGACCGGCATACCGCTCGCGTCGGAGCAGGTGCCGTGGCCGTTGCAATAGTTAGGCGTACACGCTTGATTCGGCACGCAGTTGCCGCTCCCATCGGAGTGGAAGTTCGGCGCACAGGTCGAACAGGCGGGCGGATTGATATAGCCGTCGTTGCAGACGCAGGTTGCCGTGCCGCTCGTATCCTCGCAGTGCGCATGGGTCGCACAGGAAATCGTGCCATCGGCGATCGCTTTGGCACAGGTCGGCAGACAGGTGCCGTTGTTGTCATTGTCCTGATAGTTACTGTCGGTGCAGATACAACGCGCCGTCCCGCTCGAATCGTCGCAGGCACCGCCCGTGCAGGAAAGCCCCGCCGTCGCACAGGTCGGCTTACAGATTTGGTCGCCATCGTAGTCCTGATAACCGGTATCGCAGACACACTGCGGAACACCGGTGGTATCGTCGCATTTGGTATGCGTCGCCGGTCCGCAATCGAGCCCCGAATAGGCACAGTTTGGCAGGCAGATGAGATCTCCATCCTTGTCCTGATACCCCTCGTAACACTGGCAGATCGGGGAGCCGTTCTCTATTTTACAAGTACCATGGCCACCGCAGGTGACGCCGGAACACGAGACTGGCAGATCAATATCGGGCACCGCCTCGACATCGGGCGCAGAGCCATCGTCGTCTGGGAAGAGATCGGCACCATCCGGCAAGAAATCGGAGGCTCCTTCCGTCACCCAGTCGCCCCCTTCCTCGGCCG
>CALITV010000025.1 GCA_938048925.1 uncultured bacterium
GGATCGGAGGAGCGCAGCGGCCGGCATGGTATGATGCGGGGGAAGTACGAGCAGAGGAAAATTCGGTGTTCGACGCGGAGGTGGTGCGGCGTGCTTCGGGCGGAGATCGTCGTTTCGAGGAGGAGACATTCGACCTGTTTCTCACCGACACCCGGCGTCGGCTTGACCGGATCGCTTCTCTCGTCGCCGATGGTTGTGATTTGGATGCCGTGCATAAAGAGGCATCCACGATCAAAGGGATGGGGGGTACCGTCGGGGCGAGCATGATGAAAGATGCGGCGTTTCGTTTGGAGAAAGCGGCTGCCGAGGGTGATGTTGCCGGTGTCAAGTCGTTCTACCGCTCGCTCGAGCGCGAGTTCGAGCGGGTCGAAGCGGTGATAACAAGATATCGGCGCTCTGTTTCGACCGGAGGAGGCGCATAACAACATGAACGGAGTGAGCAACCACATAAAGGCGCTCCTCGGTTTTTGCGTAACCATCTTTCTGTTTTGGCTGTTGTTTCGCAAAATAGATATGATGCTTTTTTTCGATTACCTCGCCGAGAGCCGCCTTTCGTATGTCGCGGTCGGCGTTCTTCTCTATCTCTCTTCGTTCATCGTGCGTGGTATGCGCTGGAGGGTGTTGCTCCTTCATCTCAAGAAAATGCCCCTATCGGAGACGACACGGCTGCTCGTTGCCGGGTATGCCGTGAACAATGTGCTTCCTTCGCGTATCGGAGAGTTCACGCGGGCATACCTTGCCGGAATGCGCAACGGCATCTCCCGTACCGCTGCGCTCGCTTCGATTTTCGTGGAGCGGGTTTTCGACGGACTTACCGTATTCCTTATCCTTGCGATGCTCCTTTTTACCTACCCGTTCCCGGGGTGGGTGCGAAACCTCGCCGAACTTGCGGGGCTTATCTTTGTTTCTCTGTTCTTGTTCATTTTGTTCAGCAGTTTTTCCGATCTGCCGATCAGAATGGTGCGGGCGCTGGGGACGAAGATGCCGCGGCGCTTCGGATTCCCCTTCGAACTTGCCGAAAAATTCTTGAGCGGCACCCGGGCGGTCGAGTCGCTTCCCCAACTGGGGGTGGTATTGCTCCTTTCTTTTGTCGTGTGGGCCATCGAGATCGGCGTGTATGTCCTCGTCGCCAAGGCATTCGGACTCGTCATCCCGTGGACGGCGTATCTTCTCATGCTGGTGACGGTCAACATGGGCATGCTCATCCCATCGACGCCGGGCGGCCTCGGCGTGTTTCAGTTCGCGGTGGTGAAATCGCTCGAAATCTTCTCGGTGATCACCACGCTGGGGATGGCGGTTTCGCTCGTATTGCACATGGCGCAAATCGTTCCGGTCACCATCATCGGTCTTTTCTGGCTGTGGCGCAATCACATCTCGCTTGCGGCGCTGGATGCGCAACAGGGCTCCGGAGAAGATGTGAAAGGCTAAGGGCGCAGATTCCGAACGGTCCCCGCCATCTCGGCGATTTCCGCTGCGTGAAAGGAACTGCGCACGAAGCGCCCCGTATAGACTTCGCGAAAGTTCATGGCGATCCCGACGGCGCGCCACTTCCGGAACTCATCTTCATCATAGTCGCGGACGACCGGTAGGTGCGCATGAGACGGTCTGAAGTATTGGCCGATCGTGACGATATCGCACCCGTGGGCGGCAAGGTCGCGGAGGAGCGCCTCGATCTCCTCGTCTTCTTCCCCCAGTCCCACCATGAATCCCGATTTCGTTACCAGCCCGTGCCGTTTCATGAAAGAAAGTATCTTGAGCGACCGATGATAATCGGCTCCCGGACGCACCGTCGGATAGAGACGCGGCACGGTCTCGACATTGTGGTTGAAAACATCGGGGCGTGCGTCGGCGATCACCGCAAGCGCGGAGATGTCTCCTTTGAAGTCGGGGGTAAGAATCTCCACCTTCGTTGCGGGACTTCGTTTCCGCACTGCTATAATGGCCTCGGCGAAGTGGCGGGCGCCGCCATCGGGCAGATCGTCGCGGGTAACCGAGGTGATAACGACATAACGCAGGTTCAATTCGGCGGCGGCGGCGGCAATCGCGTCTGGCTCGGTAGAATCGAGCGGCGCCGGTGTATCGGTTGACGGTATGTTGCAGAAGCGGCAATTGCGTGTGCAGGCGGTCCCCATAATGAGAAAGGTCGCCGTCTTGGCACCGAAACATTCGGCTATGTTGGGGCAGTGGGCCGACTCGCAGACCGAATGGAGCCGGTGACGACGCAGAAGCCGCTTGACCTCGGTGACTTCGGGGGAAAGCACCGTGCTCTTCTTGGCGGGGTTAGACATCGAACACCTCGGCCTCGGCGATGGCGCGCTGGAAGAGATCTTCTATCTCGGGATACAGCTTCCTTTCTTCGGCGCGGACCGTCTCCACGCGCCCGCGAGTAATCGGGTGCCGGGGAAGAAACGCGGTGCACGAATCGGGACAGGGGCGTATCGAGATGTCGAAGGTGCCGATGCGTTGGGCGATGGCGATGGTTTCCTTCTTTTCGTTGGTGATGAGCGGGCGGAGCACCGGTAAAATCTCGACGGCATCGTTGATGCAGGTGAGATTCTCCAGCGTCTGGCTCGCCACCTGAGAGAGCGACTCTCCGGTCACGAGCGCCTTCCATCCATTACTGCGGGCGACCTGTTCGGCGATGCGGAACATGAGGCGCCTGAAGAGAATGGTGCGGTATGATTCTTGGCAGCGCGCCGTGACGAGCAGTTGGATGTCTATGAAAGGAACGACAATGAGTTTCGAGCCGGGTCCTTGATAGCGTGCAAGGAGACGAGCGATGTCCACGAGTTTCTTGATGCTCTCTTCGGTGGTGTAGGGGGGCGAGTGGAAACTGATATAGTGGGAACGCGCGCCGCGCCGCATCGCGAGATAAGCGGCGACCGGGGAATCAATTCCCCCCGAAAGAAGCGTGAGCACCTCACCGGCGCAACCGACCGGAAGGCCGAGTGTCCCGGGACGGCGTTCGGCAAAGAGATAGATGCCGTCTTCGGCGATCTCTATTTCGAGTTCGAAGGAGTGTTTGGTCATCGAAACCGAAAAACATCGGTCGCGTGCGGTGAGGACGGCGGCGGCGAGTTTCTTCTGCACCTCGGGGGAGGTCGAGGGATAGCGTTTGTTGGATCGGGTACAGGAAACTCGGAACACGGTGCGTCCCTCGGCGATCGCCTGATCCGCCAGCGGTAATGCAGCGGCAACGATATCTTCCCACGGCGTTTCGAGTGGAAGGTGCGTCGCGGGAGAGTAACTTGATATTCCCGGGATGAAGGCAAGGAGCCGGAGCACTTCGCCGAGATGCGTTTCGGAACGAGGCGTGACCGCTATCCTTCCTCGGAATTTGCGCACCGTTGCCTGATTGCCGAGGCTCCGACGGATGTTTTCGAGAAGGATATCTTCGAACCACGGACGGTTCTTCCCCTTGGTCCCGATCTCGTCGTACCGGACGAGGATGGTGTTGCTCATCAGTTGATCTCTTTTTTGCCGAACAAAAGAACCGAAACGGCAAGCGCGATAACGATCCACGCAAGGGCATATAGCGATGCATAGAAGAGGTCGAGTCCCTCGAGGCCTCTTCCATACACGAGGTTATCTTTGATGTTGAAGTGACTGAAGTCGGGAAGAATGTACCGCACGATGGTGACCGCCTTTCTGACCGGTGCGCTCGTGTACTTGGTGAGAAGGAACGAAAGACTGTAGGAGGTGGCGCCGATGATATAGAACGATACGGTGACCAGCGCTCCGATCGCCGGCT
>CALITV010000026.1 GCA_938048925.1 uncultured bacterium
GAAACCGAGGTAGTCTATGAGAAAGTTGCGGATATCGAACGAAAGGCTTTCCGAATCCTTGTGGATGAAGGAGGCGCCGAGCGCGAGCGCCTTCGGTTCGTTGGCCGGCTCCGAACTCTGGACGAGCACCGGCAGGTCGGGATTCTCGGCGCGGAGCGCGCGAACGAAGGTGAGCCCTGCTTCGGGATCGGGAGTCCCCTCGCGCGGAAAGCGGACATCGCTGACGACGGCGAGCAGGTGGTCACGGTAGCGCCGGTAGAGCGCAAGCGCTTCTTCGTAGGAGGTCGCGAGCAGGACCTTGGGACGCGCCCGCATTCGGAGCAGTTTGTTCATCTCGTCGAGGTTTTCCTCGGCGATGAGCCGCTGGGTCTGCCGCATGATCTCGGCGTAGAGGAAGGGGAGATAGCGCGAGTAGAAGCGAATGCTGTCCTCGATAAGGAGGATCACCTGCACCATGCCGAGACTCGTATCGTTGTCCACATTGAGTTTGTCCTCGAGGTACTTCGTTATCGCGAGGAATATCTTCGAATAGCCGTTCCAGACGAAGACACGGTCTATGCAGCGCATCTCGGGGGCGTCGGGCGCGGGACAGAGCGGGAGCGCGGCCGAGTTGTTGAAGAGCAGGATAATGGGTATGTTGCGTCTCTCCTTTATCGCAGCGGCAATCGCGAGCGGGGTGCGGATGTCGAGCCCCACCATCACGATGACCATGTCGAAAGGTCTCTGCCCCAACTTCCGGAGCGCGTCATCGAGGCTGTAGGCGCTCGTCACCCGCGGCGCCGAGGAGAGATTGAGTTGATAGTATTCGCCGAATATCTGCTCCGACAGTTGACCGTCGCGCTCGAGGATGAAAGCGTCGTAAAGCGTCGCGACGAGCAATATCTCCTGCATCTTGACCGGCATGAGATCATGGAAGATGTCCTTGTCCGAACGGTAACGATCGAAGACATCGGTCAGTTCTTTGACGATCATGGCGACACTTCTTTTTCCATAAGCATCATGACGATCGCCATGATTTCGTGCTGACCGAAAAGCCGCTGGTCTCCCGTTACGAGGTCTTTGTAAAGCACCTGCTGATTCTTTACCTCGTCCTCACCGAAGATGAAGAGGTGCCGCGCGCCGCGCTTGTTCGCCTTCTGGAGGGCGTTCTTGAACTTGCGCGGCGTGTATTCGGCCATGAAACGGACCGGATGATGCGAGAGGTGCTTGGTGAAGTGAAGCAGATCGGCGACGCCACCGTCGAAGAGCGCAAACCCCGTCGCGAGCGGTTGCGGTGCATAAAAATCTGCAGGAATAACCGAAAGAAGCCGTTCGAGACCCGCGGCGAATCCGGTGGCGGGAACCGCCGCCCCGCCGGTCGCGGCGACAAGGCCGTCATAGCGACCGCCACCCGCGACGGCGTTCTGCGTGCCGCCCGTTTCGGCCGTTATCTCGAAGGCAGTCTTCACATAGTAGTCGAGACCGCGGACGATGAAGGAATCGAGCACATACGGCACATGGAAGATGTCGAGCGCCTTCCGGAGCCGCTCGAAATCCGCCGCGCATTCGGGACAGAGGCTTTCGGTGATGAGCGGGATATCGCTCCATCGCTCGCGCGGTGCGTCGGCCTTGCAGTCGAGGAGACGCAGGGGATTGATATCAATGCGCCGGCGGCAGTCGCCGCAGAGTTCGCCGATCTTCGGACGGAAGTAGGCGATGAGTCTCTCGCGGTAGGCGGGACGACAGACGGGACAGCCGATCGAGTTGACCCGTATCTCTCCTTTCACCTTGAAGTGGTCGAGTATCAGCATCGCGGCGTAGATGAGTTCGGCGTCCATTTCGGGGGTCGGATCGCCAAATATCTCGAAACCAACCTGATGGAATTGGCGGTAACGCCCCTTCTGCGGCCGCTCGTAGCGGAAGTTGGGACCGATATAGAAAAACTTATGCGGACCGGGCCGTTCTATCCCGAGATTGTGTTCGATGAAGGCGCGGACGACCCCCGCAGTTCCTTCGGGGCGAAGCGCGAGGCGCTTGCCGTTCTTGTCTTCGAAGACATACATCTCCTTCTGGACCACATCGCTCGTCTCGCCGAGTCCCCGCTGGAAGAGTTCGAGCGACTCGACGATCGGTGTCCGTATCTCTTCGTAGTTGAGCCGCGACGCGATGAGGCGCAGGTCCTCCTCCATACGCATCCAGCGGTAGGATTCGGGCGGCACGATGTCGTTCATACCTTTGACGGCGGTGTAGCGGGCCATGCGGTGCTCCTTTATCAACAACGCGGCGACACTTTAGCACGGAAAAAGAAAAGAGACAAGAGAAGGCGGCGCGAGAACTGCTTTTTCAAGGTCTCTTGCGTCGCCGCGAAGGTGAGATACAATGAAGGCGTCTGTGCGGGGGAAGGTCTCACGAGATTGACGATTGGGGGAGGAGCTATGAACGGTGAGTGTGTCCACTGTTTTGCATCCGATTCGAACACCTGCTGCTCTTTCCCTCGAGAAAACCGGAATGTTCCTCTTTCGTTGACCTCGCCGCCTCGTTCGCTATGATGAAAACATGAAAGGTTCTCCTCTCGTCATCGTCTCCCGCACCGGAGCCATTCTACTCCTCGTGCTCTTTTTCGGCTGGGGCACCGGCGGCAAACCGTGGAGTCCGGCAACCATTTATTTCCCGACCTTTCACCTTGTTTTTGTCGCGTGCCTGCTTGCCGCGTTCCTCGCACCATTCCGACGATTCGCGAGGCTTTTCGGGGAATGGCTCGTTCATTCCCGCCAGTGGATTTTCCCCCTGTTTGCTTTCACGGCGACCTTCCTCATTCATCTATTGGTCTTTCAAGGCATTCCGCATATTCAAGACAGCATCCATTACCGGATGATGGCCGATTGGTTCGCCGCCGGAAAACTCGACTTGCCCATGCACCCCTACTACGAGTTCTTCCGCTACCTCTACCTCATCCCCGACGGCGAGAAGATCTATTCGCTCTTCCTTCCGGGCTATTCGCTCTTCCTTGTCCCTTTCGTCCGGGTCGGTGCAGCATTGCTTGCCAACCCGCTCCTCACCGCGGCGAATGTCGCGCTCCTCGGCCGCACCGCCGAGGATCTCTTCGGACCGCGCATCGCAACGATGACGATGGCGTTCGCCTGCGTCTCCACCTTTCTCATGGTGATGGGCGGCACCGCGATGGCACATCCCTTCTGCGCATTTCTCACGCTCCTTTCGGCTTTCCTTTTCCTGCGCGCCCGTGCCGCCGCCGGCCGTCGTGCCATAATCCTTGCCGGCGCCGCCGGTTTTTTCCTCGGATGGCTGGTCTTCACGCGCCCCCAGAACGCCCTCTTTCTCGCGATACCGCTCGCGCTCACCGCGCTGATCGAGATGCGCCGGAACGGCACCCTCGCGCGCGGCATCGCGCTGAGCGTTGCGTTGATACCGTGGCTTCTCTTCCTTTTTCTCTACAACGCGCATTACACCGGCGACCCGTTTCTCTTCAAGCAAGACCTTTACTTCAACTACAGCGAGCCGAACGATTTTTGTCACCGGTTCGGCATCGGCCGCGGCTGTCCTCACTCGAGTTGGACGGTGCTTCCCGCGGAAGGATTGACATGGAGTCATGCCGTCTATGTCACCTTCCGCCGTCTTTCGCCGCTTCTCATCAACACCTTTCCCCACCCCCTGTTTTTCCTCTTCATCCCGCTGGCTTTTCTTCTCGGCGACACGCGATCCTTTCGCAAGATCGCCTTCTGTGTCGCGCTCTTCGTTTCGACCGTTGCCGGTTACTTCTTTTTTTATTTCGACGGAAATGTCTTCGGTCCCCGTTACTACTACGAGACGGCCTTTTATCTCCCGCTTCTCGCCGCCTGCGGACTCGCGGCGCTCCGTGAACGGATAAGGCGCACGGACCTTTTCGTGCCGCCGCTCGGGGCGTTCGCCGCCGCTGGGATCATATTTACCGCGTTTTTTATCCTTCCACCGCTTTTCGAACGCTATGCCAAAGGGTTCTGGGGTGTCGAAAAATCGCTTTCCGACACGGTAGAGAAAGAGGGCATCACCAATGCGGTCGTATTCGTGAACAGCGAAGAACTCATCGGATCCGGTTTGGCCGTCATGCGACACGACGACTGGGACAAGAACGCAGTCATCTATGTGCGCGACCTCGGCGATCGAGCAAACAGCGCGCTCATACACCATTACCACGGACGCCGCTTCTTCCGGGCCAGTTATACAAAACTCCAAGCGAACGACGCCCCACCCGTTATTACGCCGATCGCAGAGCCGGAACTACCTCCCGACTATATCGTGACCGAGATGGAGGACAAACACTACCCTCTGCGCGGCGACCCCGACTACTGTAACGAGTATCCGGGACGCGCCGATCTCCTCCGTTACATCGCGATACCCCACCCTGCACAACTGGGGGTGGACTTCTCGAAAAAAGGCTTTTTCTGCCGCTTTCGCGACCCCGGAGAATGGTACACCTTCGGACAGAACATCCTCATTCCGGGGCGTTACCACATCACCTTTGTCGGCGTCGCAGGACCGGTGATGGGGCGCTTCCGCCTGTTTGCCGACGACCGTCTCGTCGGAACACTCGATTTCACCGGAACAATCTACGAAAAAGCACTCCGCACGCTCGACACCGACCTTACACCGGGATTTCATCTCTTCCGCCTCGAGCCGGAGGAAATTCTCCGCGAGACTTATTTTCTGCTGGACTTCATCGAATGGCATCGCGGGAGTATCTGACATGAAACGCATCCTCGTCACCGGCGGCGCCGGATTCATCGGTTCGCACCTTTGCGCGCGGCTCCTCGCAGCAGGGCACGCGGTGGTATGCCTCGACAACTTCTCGACCGGGAGCCGCGAAACGATAGCGCCGCTTCTCGAAAATCCCCGGTTCACACTCATCACCCACGATATCACCGAGCCGCTCGCCCTTTCGGTGGAGCAGATATATCACCTTGCAAGCCCCGCCTCGCCGCTCCATTACCAGCATCGGCCGGTCGAAACGGTGCGCACCAATGTGATCGGCACCATCAACGCGCTCGAAACGGCGCGCACGACGAATGCCCGCATCCTGCTCGCTTCGACGAGCGAGATCTACGGCGATCCGTTGGTTCACCCCCAACCGGAAACCTACTGGGGCAATGTAAATCCGATTGGTCCACGCAGTTGTTACGACGAAGGGAAACGGTGCGC
>CALITV010000027.1 GCA_938048925.1 uncultured bacterium
CTCGCCATTCGGCGTCTTCGCGTAGGTGTGCACCACGGCCCCCAGTTCAGAAAACACTGTGGGGGCGACCAGATAGGCGGCGCCGTTGGCGCAATCGAGCGATATCTGGAGGCCGTCGAGAGTGAGATTGCGCGGGAAACTTGCCTTGAGGAACTCGACATAGCGTCCTTGCGCGTCGTTGACGCGGTAGATACGGCCGGCGGCGGCGCCGGTGGGCAGCCCTTCGGTGGTATCTCTGAAGAAGGCCTCCTCTATCTCCTGTTCGACCTCGTCGCTCAATTTCGTGCCTTCTCGATTGAAGAACTTGATGCCGTTATCGTGGAACGGGTTGTGACTCGCCGAAATGACGACGCCGGCGTCGGCGCGCATCGAGCGGGTGATGAAACTGATCCCGGGAGTCGGCAGCGGGCCGAGGAGCACCGCGTCGGCGCCGGCGGAGCAGATTCCCGCGGCGATCGCCGCTTCGAGCATATAGGAGGAAAGCCGCGTGTCCTTTCCTACCACGATGCGATGTTTTCCCTCGGAGATGAGACTGTTTTTTTGGAAATAGCGGACGGCGGTCCGTCCGAGAACAAGGGCGTTGTCAACGGTGACCGGCGAGACATTCGCCATGCCGCGTACGCCGTCGGTGCCGAAGAGTCTTCGTCTCATGGGCTTTTCTTCCGTATGGTGATTTGTTTGACCGGTTCCATTTCGGTGATTTCCGCCTCGGGAGGAAGATCCTTGAAGTAGTATCGCGTCACGACATAGAGCCGTGCCGGTAGATTCTCTACGAACGCGGTCAGTCCGTTTCCGGTGATCTTTTCGAGAACCTCGATCGGTCCTCTCACGCGAACGGCGATGGAAGGTGGCGTGATCTCGGTGGCCACGCCGCCGTCTACGAAAAGAGGCACTTTCGCCAAGTAGATCTCGCGGATGTCCCGCACCACCGAGACGGTGACATTCACGGCGGAGTCTTCGGGAACGACACGGACTTGCGGATGTCCCGTCAAGGGGCGGACGGTGCGTACGATGTTCTCGGTCGTCCCCGACACATCCACGGCTTCGGTGGACAGCGTCTCGAGAGAGGCGAGGACCTCTTCCGGGCCGACCACCGAAACGGTCGTCGGCTCGATCGCGACCTTGGCCATCCGGTAGCCTTTCTGGGGTTGACCGTTTATGACGGGGTCCACATGGACGGTTTTCGATATCTTGCGTGATACGGTGAAGACGATCTCGCGCGGCACGACCTGCTCGATTTTGAGATGGCGCGCCAGCGGGATGTCACGTTCGTCAACGAAGTACACCGCCCTTCCCGGGTCACGGTGTCGTACATCAACGAGCATCTCCTGATCCTCCGCCCGCGCCTGCGCTGCTGCGAAAACACTTCCTTTCGCCTGCACATAGATCTCCTCGATCGGGCGCGGGGTCGTCACGATACGGTCGGGGCCGGCCTCGAAACGCACCTTCACGGGAAAGGAAATGGTCTCTTCGCGACTTGCGACGACACCGATCCACACTGCGACGGTGAGCATGAGAGCAATGAGTTTCTCACGCAGATTCTCGGTGAAGAATACCCGGAGAGTCTTCATGCCTTTATTCCTATTCCTTGCCCAGATGCTTGGTGAGCACCTTCTTTATCATCTCCCGGGTCATGTTCCGGGAAATGCGTCCCTCCTTGAGCATCGAGATCTGTCCCGACTCTTCCGAAACGACGAACACAAGGGAGTCAACGCGCTCCGATATGCCGTAGGCGGCGCGGTGGCGGGTACCGAAGTTGGGGTCTATCTCGGGGTTTGTCGAGAGCGGAAGGACGACGCTCGCAAGCGCGACACGTCCGTCTCGGACGATGACGGCGCCGTCATGAAGAGGGGAATCCTTGCGGAATATCGAGATGAGGAGTTCTTTGCGCACTGCGGCATCGAGCGGTACGCCGCCGGTGACGAATGGTTCGGGATCGCCCTTTTGAGCGACGACGATGATCGCCCCGTCGCGTTCCTGCGCAAGGTAACAGAGCGTCTCGGCAAGTTCCTCGGCGAGCACGAGGCTCTCGTAGGTCCGCCCTTCGCCCGAGAGGAGTCGCACGAACTCGAAACTTGAGAGGATGTTGCGTATCTCGTCGCGGAAGAGGATCACCACGATGACGATGAAATACTCGAAGACGCCTCCCAGAAGCCATACCGTTGCCCGCATCCCGATGAGGCGACCGACAAAATAGAGGGCGAGCAGCAGAAAGAAGCCGGCGAGTATGCGCATCGAACGGGTTCCTTTGATGAGAAGGAGGAACTTGTAGGTGAAGAACCAGACGAAGGAGATGTCCACGAGGGTGATGACGAGGGCAAGCGGTCCCTCGGCCCACAGCGACGAAAAGAAGACCGACACCTGCGTCAGGAGCATGGCGCCTCCCTGACGGCGCGGCAGAGGGCGATCGTTTCGCGCGCCGCCGCGACATCATGGACGCGGAGGATCGCCGCTCCTTTCGTGAGGGCGATCGTGTGGGCTGCAATCGTGCCGACGGCGCGCTCTTCGGGAACTTTTCTTTCCGTTGCTGTTCCGACAAACGACTTGCGCGAAAGTCCTACGAGAATGGGAAAACGATGAATAGAAAGGGCCTCAAGATGTCGGAGGATCGTGAGGTTGTGCATGAAGGTCTTTCCAAATCCGAACCCCGGATCTATGATGATTCTTTCGCGGGGGACTCCGTCTGCCATCGCGCGTTCGGCCGCTGCGCCGAGAAAGAGGTTTATCTCGGCGAGCACATCTTCGTAACGGGGGTTTTCCTGCATCGTCCGCGGCGATCCCTGCATATGCATGAGCACGACCGGCGCCTTGAAGGCCGCGGCGACCTCGCGCATCTTGGGGGCGCAGAGCGCCGTGATGTCGTTTACGATATCGGCGCCGGCGTCCAATGCCGCCCGCGCCACCTCGGGTTTTGCCGTATCCACCGAAATAACTGCCGTGGGATTGTTGTTGCGTAGGATGGTGATGACCGGCAGTATGCGCCGCATTTCCTCGTCGGCGGAAACCGGTTCGGCTCCCGGTCGCGACGATTCGCCGCCGATGTCCACGATATCGGCACCGTTGGTCAATAGTTCTTCTGCGTGGCGAACGGCGGTGTCGATCGAACAGTATTTTCCACCGTCACTGAAACTGTCGGGAGTGACATTGACGATGCCCATGATCGCCGGTCGGTCGTGCGGGATGCGGTCGAAGGAAAAATCATACCATGGTCCGTGGGATGTCATGAACTGTTCGAGCGTGTCTGCGAGTTCGGGCAGGTGAAACCACTGCTCACGGAGCCGTGCGATGAGCGCGGGCAGGTGGTCCTTCCGGATCGTGAGGAGCAGATTACACGGTTCTCCCTGTCCGGTGATGGCGTGAGCCGGTACCGCCGCTTCACCGCCGAGCGAGAGGAGATGTTGTTTGAGCGCGTTCGCACCGGCGCATGAAATGCCCTTCACCACGAAGGTGTGGTGGGAAAAACGGTCGCGCATGATTGCTCTACCGCGTACCGATACGCCGAAGCGTTCCATCAACGCTGTACTGTCTTTTTCTTCGAGGTGAAGCGGAAAAACCTGCATCGCAAAGCCCCTCTGTTGCAGAGCATCCTACGCGAAAAGAGTGACTAAGTCAAACTGGTATTCTCCCCAAAGGAGGGGGGCCCTGAGCGGGCCCCCGGGGTTGTTTAGAGTTCGGTATTGTGAGATTACTTGAGTGAAACGGTGGCGAGACCTTCCCAGCCGCGCGCGATGATGAGTTTGTCGCCCTGTTTGACCGCCTTGTTGCCGTCGTAATAGTAATAATAATCAGCGTAGTAGGAGGCTTCGGGAAGGGTTATCGGCGTCATCTTTCCGTCGGGGGCAATGTAGGTGTACTCGCGGTTGTCGTTGCCGTAGTAGTAATAGTAGGAGGGGTCGCTCTGCCGCTGGACAAGCACGCCGCCACCGTCGACGGCAGCCATGCCGACCCCGTCGGGGATGACATCTTCCATGACTTTGGCGCCCGTTTCGGCGTCGTAGGCGGTGACAGTCGAGATGCGCTCGACGGTGGTCGAGTAGTAGGAGCACTGTTGTTCCTCCCAGTGGTAGGCCTGTTTCACCGTGTCCAGAAAGACCTTCTTGTCCTGAATGATGTATGAGGTCCACTGATATTCGGAGGTGTTCTCGGTGTAGATGTACTCCTCG
>CALITV010000028.1 GCA_938048925.1 uncultured bacterium
GAGCGCATCGCTTATCGCCTTCAAAATACCCATGCTTCACCTCGTCAGTGTCGTCAATAACCGTCAGCAACCTATTTGTCGGGAATATCCTCTTTCGCGGCGAATGTCTTGCACGCGACGATCTCGTCGCCTTTGTACTTACAAGCGATGAACCAGTAGTGCACCCTCTTTTCACCCGCCGTCGAGGTGAAGAGATACATCTCCTTGTCCTTGTCCTTGGCAAATTCGTCCAGCGGTACGGCCCGGATAAGTTCTTCGGCACTCTTGCGCAACTCGAACTTGAAGGGCGCCTTACGGTTCATTTTGAAAGGAGGCGCGATAGTTATGGTATAGCGGATCCCTGTCGCCGTACGCTCAAAAGAAACCTTCGCTTCAGGGACTGCCTCTTTCCCGTCGGCATCTGCGGCCAGTGCCCCACCGACCATCCCCACAAGCATCCCGAAAACGACCAGTAACCTTTCGCTCATGAACGCTCCTGCTCCGTTGAGACACCGCTCCGATAGAGGACCGTTATCTTTATCACCCCATGGCGATAGGAGTGCTCCACCGAGACGACCTCTTCTTCGGGCCGTTCGAGCGGCAGGATCTTGAGGTAATCGCCGGCGCTCCGTTCGAGATGGAGGTACCGCCGGCCAGTCTGATCGGGTTTCCTTTTGATGCCGCGGAAAATGAGCATACCCTCGCGGCGCGTTATCTCGACGCTCTGCTCGTCGAGCGCGGGCGTTTCGAGGAAAATGATCTGGCGGTCGCCGTCGAGATAGGTGTCGGCGGCAGGCGCCACGACATTGAGCCCCCGTTCGTCCTCGAGATACTCTTCGCTCACCCGGGCCACATAATTGGCGATGACCCGTTCCATGCGGATCCTCAAGTCAATCAACTTCTCCACATTCATGCCGCATCTCCCTGACGACGAGGATATTATAGATAAGGAAGTCGGAAAGTCAAAAAGCCTCCATGAGGTAGAAATAGGCAGCCCATCCCTCTTTCGTGACGCCAAGATCGGCCCGAGCGTTGACCTTTTCGTCTTTATCTATGACGAGCCGCACCCCGATGCCGCCGCCATAGGTTATCCGTTCGGGGCGGAAATCCTCGAAGCGGTTCCAGACATTTCCCGCCGCGGCGAAGAAGACGGCGCCGAACCGCCACACCACCGGAATGCGCATCTCGAGTTGGAGAAGCGTCATATTACGGTCACGGAACCTTCCTTCGGGAAGACCTCTCAACTTGTCGCGTCCCCCCAGTTTAGGCATCATCGTGAAAGGAACATCTCCCTCCGAGAGCACCGTGTCCCACTGAAGCGAGAAGACATAGTTCTCGATGAGACTCCAGTACCATCGGAAGTCGAACTCGCCCTTGTAGAAATTCGCCGAACTTCCCATGTAACGGTGGTAGGGCAGAAGCGAGAGCGTCGCAAAGATGCCTCTCGACGGCCACGAGACGAGATCGCGACTGTCGTACACCAGCATGGGACCGATCGCATTGTAGTAGCCCCCTTTGCTCCCCGGAATTTCTCCTTGCCGGAGTACCGCGGGAGTCCGGGTACCGTCGGGGCTCTCGTGATTCTTGATGATATCGAAACCGCGCATATCGTAGCCGGAGAAGTTATAGAGTACCCCAAACGCAAAATCTCCCCATACCTTGTAGCGTGCCGTGATATCCGCGCGCCCATACCATGCGGTGAAATCCTCTTCCGCCCACTTCGGCGTGTCGTTTCCGATCCCCCAGAATTTATCGGGGTATTTACTTGCCTCGAGTCGGTAATAGAAATGCCATCGCTGGAGCGAGTCGAAGTAATTCTCGCCACCGAAAATGAGAATGATTTGATCCCTGATAGTGTAGATAACGGTCGGTTGAACGACGGCAGGACGCATATCTATCCGTTGATTTTCGGGACGATAATAAAAAAGGACCGAAAGACCGAACGCAACAGAGGTTTCGGGGGTATAGTAGACAGCAGGAATGATTATGTACCCATTGCGTTGTTTTTCCTCTGGTTCCTCCGCCTCTCTGGTCTCTTCTTTACTCGTTTCTTTCTTCTTGATGAGATCTTGTGCCGTTCCTGTGCCGATCGGGTCTTTCGCGGCAAGTGATGGAGCGGCGCAGAGCGCGCCCAACGCTATGCAGAGTAGTGCAAGACGCATGGCGTTCCGGTAAAAAATCGCGTCACTATATGGAAAGGGGCCGCCAAATCAAAGTTTTTAGCGTGATCGAAGCGATCATCGCGCGATCCGCACCGCAAGCGCCTCGAGCACGGGCCACGCGACCTCTTCGATACGTGCGTTCGCTCCGATCGAGAGTTCGGTGAGGAGTTCCAGCGGAAGATGGTGCATCTTGAAAACATTGGCGAGCGTCTTGCGTCGGTGCGAGAAAAGGATCCGGAACGCATCGGCCATTTTCATGATCTCGGCGGGGCGCTTATCGTGCGGGCGTATCGGTATCTGGAGCACCGACGAAACCACCGTGGGCGGCGGGAAGAACGATTCCGGTGGAATGTCGAAGAGGATATCGGCATCCCCGAGATGCCGGATAAGTGCGCCGAGGGGCGAGAACAGGCGGCTTGCCGGTTCGGCGGCACATTTCTCCGCGACCTCTTTCTGCAACAGGAAAATCGCCCGCGAGATATAGCGGCTCTGCGACAGAACCGAGAACAGTATCGGTGAACTCGCTTGATAAGGCAGGTTACCGAAGACGACACCGCGACTCCCCTCAAAAAGCGGTGCAATCTCATAGCGTACCGCATCGGACTCGATGATATCGGCCTTCCCGGAGAATCGCTCGCGTAAAATACGGATCATCGCGGGGTCAATATCGAGCACCGACAGTGGACAAAGACCACGCGCAACCGCCTTTTCGGTGAGTGTTCCGACACCACCCCCTATTTCGAGATAAAACCCTGCCTCGCCCGGTATCGCATCGGCGATGCGCTCGAGCGCCGCATCATCGAACAGAAAGTTTTGTGACAAACTCTTTCGCGGCGTTACACCTGCATCGGCAAGAAGTTTCTTGAGAAATGCGCGATTCATGTGGTTTGCGGGCGGCTCGTCGCCGTCACATCGAGGTCGAGCGACGCGAACTCGCCGCGGTCGAGTTTCGGAAATGCCGCCGCCGCGACCATTGCCGCATTGTCCTGACAGTATTTCAGTTCCGGCAGGTAGATCGGCACCCCCCGGGCAGCGGCAAAAGCCTGAGCCATCTTCCGCAGCGCACTGTTGGCAGCGACACCGCCGGCAACGACGAGTGCCGTGTAGGTCCCCTCCTCCCACGCCGCAGTGAGCCGACGTTCGATGAGTTCGATGATACGTGCCTGAAATCCCGCCATGAGATCGGCCATCACCACCGTGTCGCCTTCGTCGTCGAGAATGCGCTTCACCGCCGATTTGATACCGCTGAAACTGAAGGCGAGCGTATCCTTGTACTTGCCGCCCCGCATGAGGTGGGGCAGATCGTAACGGGCCGGATCGCCGCTCTGCGCCAGTCTATCTACCACCGGACCGCCGGGATAGCCAAGGTTTGCCGCCTTCGCGATCTTGTCGTACGCCTCACCCGCCGCGTCGTCCATCGTTTCGGCGATGACTGTCGGGCGGCTCCCCTCCCCGATCACCATGAGCGTCGTGTGGCCACCCGACACCACGAGCGCAAGATAGGGCGGCTGCGGCCGCTCCTGACGATCGAGAAAGGCACTGTGAACATGCGCTTCGAGATGGTTGACTGCGATGAGCGGCTTTTGCCAACCGATCGCGAGCCCCTTCGCCGCCCCGACCCCGACGAGCAGTGACCCGAGCAGGCCTGGAGCAGTCGTCACCGCAATCGCCGAGAGGTCGGCCGGTTTCACGCCGCTTTCGGTGATAACCGTATCTATCGTCGGGAATATCCATGCAATATGGTTACGCGCCGCAATC
>CALITV010000029.1 GCA_938048925.1 uncultured bacterium
GGTGCAGAAACCGAGATTCTCCTCGGTGCAGTAGAAGCCCTCACGGGCACAGGGGTGGTCTTTGTTGCAATCCTTGAGGCAGTAAGCGCCCATATCGCCCGGCGTGCGGGTCCCGTCGGGACAATCGGTCTTTTTGGGGAGAATGGCACAGTAGCCGCCCGCGAACCTGGTGGCGCCGTGCGCGGTAAGACATTGGACATCGCTCTCGCTGAAATCGGCGGTCACGCAGTCGGCTGCCGTAGTGCACGGCGCACCGGCCGTGGAAAGATCGGGCGCAAACCCCTCGTCAACCCAGCCGTCGCAATCGTCATCGAGTCCGTTGGCAGTCTCCTCCGTTATTGCCGCCGCGTCGCACATCTCAAGACCGGCAGCAAGGCGCACCGCTTTGAGCAGATTGGCGCGCCCGTAGCCGAATTTTGGGCTGTGCGCGTCGCCCGCCGGCTCGTCGGGTGTCTTGTTCCAGAAGCCGGTCTCGGGGTTTATTTTGTCCGAAGCGACCTTGATGATCTCGTATGCCTCTTCGAGCGTAAGATTTGGGTTCACCGAGAAGATGACACCCATGACACCGGTGGCAAACGGCGCCGCCGCCGAGGTCCCCGAGAACTGGTTGGTGTAGTCTTTATCGAGATCGCCATAGGTTTGAATGTAGGTCGTCGCGATACCGAGGAGCGGCGACTGCGTGAGCGTGGGCGTCACCATGTCTATCTCCTGCCCGTAGTTCGAGTAGGAGACGCGGTTGTCCCATGCGCTCGTGCCGCCGATGGAGAACACCTGGTCCACGACATCAACACCGTTGCGCTTGAACTTGAACTCGTGGCGGTGGAGCACCATGTAGTTGGTGTCCACGCCGTCATTGCCGGAGGCATACAGGATCGCGCCGCCTTTGCCGTTGCGACCGTTCTGGAAGAAGTTGAGGTGCGATTCCTCCTCGCCCGGCATGAGCGGCACCTCGCCCATTCCCGCCATCGGTCCGAACGAACAGTTGACCGCGACGATTTTCTCGTCGGCGACATATTTCTCATAGGATTCGATGTAGCCCTGTTCGGAACTCGCCGAACCAATGCCCCCCTCCATAAACTGCACCGGATAGATGCCGCACCACGGACAGACACCGGTGACACCGATCTCGTTCCCCTCGGCCGCCGCAACGCCGGCGCAGTTGGTGCCGTGCGAGTAGCCGGCGGTGCCGTAGGGATCGTTCGGGTCTATCGTGCCATAGTCGCCGCCAGATTCGTGATTGACAGCATCCCACCCCTCGTCGAGTTTGTTTTTGAGATCGGGATGGGTAAGGTCAACCCCCGAATCCATAATGGCGACCTTGGTCGTCCCGTCGAAGCCGGGAAGCGTTTCAGCCGCCAACTGAGCGACGATGAACTGCATCGCCGCCTCGAAGCGGATATCGGCGTTCTTTTTAGTGGGCTGCGATGGGTTCGAGATGCCGATGGCGGTACCGGTGTTCTTGAGCGCCCACTGGTAGCCCTCTTTGTAGTATTTGTCGGGGATCGGCATCACCGGCTCGGCGCGGAACTGCTGCTCCCGGATCATATCGGGAAAAGCGAAGCCGTCACCCGCCTCGACGATCCGCTGAGCGACCGCAACGGCATCACCTTTCACCGAAAAACGGTAGAGATTCGTCGAAGGGTAGATCTCCTCGAGCATAAGCCCGTATTTCTTGGCAAGAACCGCTACTGGTAGTTTTCCGCGCCAGAATATCTGGGCATTCGCCACATAGGGGCGCACGCCGAAATGATAGACGGGCAGCGGGCCATTCACCTTCTCGCCGATGGCGATATGGCGCCCTTCGGCACGCCACACTGCCACCGTTTCACGAAGAAGCGGCAACTCGCGCCGCACCACGAAACGGGCGGTCAGCGTGGGCGACTTTTGGAACTCGACGAACGAACCGTCACGGCGGTACACCTTCGCCGCCGAAAGCGATGACGCAATGAGCGTCAGAAGCACGAAACTCACGAGCGACCGCATGGGAACCTCCTCTATCTAAAAAGTCATTGTTCTGTCCGCCTCTCGTGAGAACGAGCCTAGTAGGCACTGTTGCCGATGTCAAGGAGTTTTATGGACCTTTGCGAGGTTGCCTTTCACTGTTCGATCGGTATAGTGCCCTCGGACAGGGAGACGAAGATGTCACTGACCGAACGCACTACCGTTGTCTATGGGAAAACGACGATCGAGCGGCTTGCGCGGAGCACCGTCGCCATTTTCGGGCTCGGTGGGGTCGGTGCGGCTGCGGCGATAGACCTCATTCGCTGCGGTGTGGGGCGACTCATCGTCACCGACTTCGATGTGGTGCAAGAGAGCAACCTCAACCGCCTCGTCTTCGGGTTCACCGACACCGTGGAAAAAGAGAAAATCACCGTTCTGCGCGAAACGGCGGCACGGATAAACCCGGCGGCGATCATCGAGGGCTCTGCCGCGTTTCTCCACGGCGAAGACGCCTGCCGCCATGTCCCCGAAGCCGATTGCTACCTCGATGCGATAGATGCGCTCAACCCGAAGGTAAACCTTATCATCGCCCTCATTGCCACCGGCAAACCGTTCATCTCCGCCTTCGGCACCGCAGGGCGGCGCGACCCGACGCGGCTTACCGTCACCGATGTCTGGAAAACGCGCGGTTGCCCGCTCGCCTACCTTGTCCGCAAGCGGCTCCGCAAGCGGGGTGTCAAGGCGCACTTCCCCGCCATCTTCTCGAGCGAACCGCCGGTGGACCCGATCGAAAATCCCGCCGCCCGCGATGACGGCCGAGGCCGCATCCGCAAACTGCAAGGCTCGACGCCGTTCGTTCCCCAAACGGCGGGACATATCGCGGCGTGGTGGATCGTCGAACAGTTGATAGTCAAAGGAGAGAACCGGTGAGCACGACACGCGGCGTGATATTCGATATGGATGGAACGCTCCTCGACACGATGGAACGGATCGCGCGGGTCATGAACACCGTCCTCGAACGGCACCATCTACCGATCCACGAGATGGTGAAATACCGCCGCTTCGTCGGCGACGGTATCCGCGTGCTCGTCGAAAAGGCGCTCCCGGAAACCCATCGCAACGAAGAGACGATACAGCGGATCATCACCGAGGTGAAAGAAATCTACGATGGCGAGCGACTGAAGGGAACCCCCGCCTATCCCGGCATCCCCGAACTGCTCGCCGAACTCGACCGACGCGGTATTCGCAAAGCGATTCTTTCGAACAAAGAACATTCCTTCACAATCGCTCACGCCCGCATTGATTTGCCCCAATTTTCGTTCGATCCCATCGTCGGCGCGCGCCCCGATCTGCCGCTCAAGCCGTATCCTGACGGAGCACTCTTCATCGCACGAATCTGGGGGTTTTCACCATCGGAGATACTCCTCGTCGGCGACATGCCGGCCGATGTCCTGACCGCACGCGCCGCCGGTATGCCCTGCGCCGCGGCACTCTGGGGATTTTCCGACCGCGAGGATCTCGTCGCGGCGGGGGCGACGGTTCTGGTGGAACGGCCCGAGAAGATTATCGCTCTTTTATAACGCCACCTACCACCCGTTCCAGTGCACCTGTTTGGGGTTCCATTTGTCCTTGGGCTTCTCGACACCGGTAGGAATACCTATGGGAATGAGCGCAAGCGGCATGATGTGCGACGGCATTTTGATAATCTGACGGACCGGCTCGATGCGGTCTTGGTTTGGATAGATCGCCGTCCAAACGGCGCCAAGACCGAGCGACTCCACCGCGAGAAGGATGTTTTCTATCGCCGCCGAGCAGTCCATGATCCAATAGACAGAATCACGCCCGCCGTGCTGGCGATCGAGATCGCCCGCCACGAGTATCGCCGCCCCCGCCTTCTCGGCCATCTTGGCATAGGGAAGAACATCGGCCAATTTCTTGAGGAGCACCCTGTCCGTGATGATGATGAACTCCCAGGGCCGTTTATCCACGGCGGTCGGCGCCGCCATCCCCGCCTTGACGATGACCTCGAGTTGTTCCTTGCTGATCGGCCCCTCCTTGTAGGCACGGACCGACTTGCGGTTCATGATCGTTTTCAGTGTTTCGTTCATCGGCTCACCTCCGACAAGCAGCGGTGCAATAAGGCACAGCATCATACCCACAACAAATCTTCTCATCTCTCCTCCGTTTTTCGTTCAAAGTTTCCTCAGAATCATCGGAAATTTCTCATGCCAGTCTCCCGCGGATCCGCCATGATGCTACTTGTGCATTACCCGTCCGAGGGTATCGAGCACCGCCTCGAGCGAGGCTTCGCAGAGGGTTGGGTGCGGGTGGATGGACGCGACGATCTCCTCCGCCTTCGCCTTGAGTCGCAACGCCGGGAGAAACTCGGCGATGAGGTCGGTCGCACCGTGTCCAATGATGTGGGCGCCGAGCAGTTCGTGGGTATCGGCGGCGATGAGCACCTTGACGAAACCGGCGGTCGTCCCCGACGCCACCGCCTTGCCGTTCGCCGCGAACGGAAAACGACCAACGGTATAGGCAATGCCGAGTTCCTTCGCCTTTTCCTCGGCCAACCCGACCGACGCGATCGCCGGTTCGCAGAAGGTGCATCCGGGATTCTGGCGGTAGTCTATCGGGTGGGGATGCAACCCCGCGAGGTGTTCGACCGCGTGAATCCCCTCATGTTCGGCGGTATGGGCGAGCATCGGCGTCGCAATGAGATCTCCGATTGCATAGATACCGGGCACCTTCGTTTCGTAATGCTCATTTACCGGAATAAAACCGCGCGGATCGGTCTCGATACCCGTTACGGCAAGGTCGAGCGGCGCACTGTTGGGCCGCCGGCCGACCGCCGAAAGTATCTTCTCGACCGTGATGCTTTTGCCATCCGAGAGGGTAACAACCATGCCACCATCTGTTTTTTCCGCTTTTTCGACGCAAGTGCCGGGATAGCACTTCATCTTCCGTTTGCGGAACTCCTTGAGCAGTTCGCGGCTTATCTCGCCGTCCTCGAGCGGCACCAGCCGATCGAGCGCCTCGATGAGGTGCACCTCGACACCGAACACCGAAAAGATGTAGGCAAACTCGACCCCGATGGCTCCTGCCCCAATAATAGCGATGCTCTTTGGTAAGGTCTCACAGAAGAGCGCCTGATCGCTCGACCAAATATCAGCGCCGTCCACCGGAAGGTGCGGAAGGCTCTTCACCGTCGAGCCAGTCGCAATAATGATATGGTCGGCGGTGTAGGTCTCCGCCCCCACCGTCACCGTTTTCGGGCCGGCAAAGCGCGCCTCGCCGCGGATAACGCGAATGGCGTGCTTCTTGAAGAGGAACTCGATCCCTTTGTTGTTCTTCGCAACCGCCCCTTTCGCGTGGGCGACCACCTCGCTCCACATGAAAGTCGGCTCGGCATGGATGCCGAAGCGGCGCGCTTCCTTCGCCTCTTCATAGGCCTCGGCGGCGCGGATGAGCGCCTTTGCCGGAATACAGCCCCAGTTGAGACAGGTGCCGCCGAGCGCCGCCGTTTTTTCGATGACGACCGGTGCAAGCCCCAACTGCGCTGCCCGTATGGCCGCCACATAGCCACCCGGACCAGCCCCGATGATGAGCAGTTTCAGATGTTCCACTATCATGCTCCTTGCGTAGTTGCCGTTGCCCCATCATAGCCACCCGCGAAAAATTTACAACCTCTCACCGACGGCGTAGGATAGCGCCCAGAAGTCGTTTTGACGGAGTCGTCATGTCCCGCGCCATCGCACTCAAAGGGGTTCGTCACCATAACCTGAAGGGCTTCGATCTCACCATCCCCCACGAGAAACTCGTCGTCATCACCGGTGTGTCGGGCTCCGGCAAGACCTCGCTCGCCTTCGACACCATCTACGCCGAAGGTCAGCGCCGCTATGTCGAGTCGCTCTCGAGTTACGCCCGTCAGTTCCTCGAACTGTCGGCTAAACCCGATGTCGAGCACATCGAAGGGCTTTCTCCCAGCATCGCCATCGAACAGCGCGGTCTCAACAAGAGCCCTCGCTCGATCGTCGGCACGACGACCGAGATATACGATTACCTGCGGCTCCTATTCGCCCGCGCCGGCACCGTTCACTGTCACCAGTGCGGCCGCGTGGTCGAAAAAACCCCCGCCGCCCGCATCGTCGAGGAGATACAAAAACTCTCGGGGGAAAAACTGCACCTCGTCGCACCGATCGTCTCGGGCCGCAAAGGAACCTACGAAAAACTCTTCGATGATATGCGCAGCGAGGGATTCCTGCGCGTCATCGTGGACGATGTCGAATATCGGCTCGATGAGCCACTTCCGAAACTCGACCGGCAAAAAAGGCACGACATCGGCGTCGTCGTTGACCGACTCGTCATCCGCGAAAATGTCGATCTCAACCGCATCCGGGCATCGGTCGAGACCACCCTTCGGGTTGGCGAAGGAAAACTCCTCCTCCGTTTCGGTGATGGCCGCGAAACACTCTACAGCGAGCAGTTCGGCTGTCCCTACTGCGGCATCTACTACGACGAGATCGAGCCGCGCACCTTCTCGTTCAACAGCCCCGCCGGCGCCTGCCCCACCTGCAACGGACTTGGCTTCATGATGCGCATAGACGAACACCGCATCGTCACCGACCCTACGAAACCACCGACCCGCGGCGCCATGCCATCGCTCGGCAACATGACCGCCCAGATGGTCGAACAGGTGCTTGCCCACTACGGCGTCGAGCAAAAGACCCCTTTCCACAAACTTTCCGAACAGACACGCCGTTATCTCCTCTACGGCACTCCCGACGCGATTTCCTTTTCGGTGCGCACCGAACACATGAAGCACGACTTTACCCGGCCATTCGAAGGGATCATCACGGCGCTCGAGCGGCGGTATCGAGAAACGACGAGCGAGATGATCCGCGAGGAGTTGTCGAAATATCTCGTCGAGGGGGTCTGCCCCGACTGCGGCGGCAAGCGGCTCCAGCCCAAGGCGCTCGCGGTGAAAGTCGCCGGCATGAACATCTACGAGATGGGGGAACTACCGGTCGAGGAACTTGCCACCCGCTTCGGCGATCCCGACCGTCTCGGGTTCGATGATTTCCACCGCACGGTGGCCGAGAAACCGGTACGCGAGATCGCCGCACGGCTCGGATTTCTCGTAAAGGTAGGGCTCGGCTACCTCACCCTCAACCGCAAAACGACGACCCTTTCGGGCGGCGAGGCGCAGCGCATTCACCTCGCCACACAGATCGGGAGCGCGCTCACCGGTGTTACCTATGTGCTCGACGAGCCATCCATCGGCCTCCACACCGCCGACACCGCGAAGCTCATCTCCATTCTCCGCGCGCTCCGCGACCAAGGAAACAATGTCATCGTCGTCGAGCACGATCGCGACATCATCTCGGCTGCCGATTTCATCGTTGACCTCGGCCCCGGTGCCGGGCGAAAAGGGGGAGAACTCATCTACGCA